>CAZLZY010000022.1:0-14070 GCA_964564075.1 uncultured Spirochaetales bacterium | reverse complement strand
TAGGGAAAGAGTGAACCTACTACTATCTTTGAGAGTCTCTTCAAAGGAGAGTAGAGTATCAGCTTTGAATAAGTAGATCCATCTCTTATCATAAGACATATCTCCGAGTTCACAGGAGATCCCTGTCGTGTACTGTCGCTCATATCCGCCGGTGAACTGTAATAGTTCTTTATGGTAGAGATATTCCCTCCACTCTACATAGAGTGAGAAGGGAGCTTTTGCATACTCTGCTTTGAAGAAACGCCCTATCTTCAGATTCTTCGATTTGTGAGAGAATCCATCATCGATCACCTTTTGAGAGAATCTCAGTTGTAGATTCTCAATAGACTTTTCACATGAGACATCAAAGAGTTCAGAGGTCTTCCCATACAGTGATCGTCTCATAAGATATCTCATATCTAGGAGATCATTCGCATAGTATCTTATTCCATAGATGGTAGATGCTCTATCTCTTTGTTCCGATAGGATCCCTTCAGAGGTCGTAACAGTCGATCTATCGAACTGCAACAAGAGCTCTGTACTATCATAGAGGTTACCTAGAAAACCAATGAAGGCCTGATCTGTATCTGATGTAAGATACCCACTTGCTATGAATGGTCCTTTTGATAGAGAGCCATTCAAAACAAGAGGAACTCCTTTACAATAGGGAGAGGTAGTGATCACGGATGGAGAATAAGAGCCTGAGAAAGCTTTTGAATCGGGATGATGTAGCGTATGAAGTATCCCCTTATATTCAGGCCTGCCGATTGAAAGCCCAGGGAGGCCATCAAATTCATAGGAGAGATGACCCTCTCCATTCATAGCGATTCTTCCCCAGGCATCCTCGTAGGAGATGATTGTTTTTATATCCTCTGCTCTCTCTTTTGTCATATAGGTAAGAGAATGAGCAGTACATCTACTACTGATAAATATGATAATTATAATGATTAGGTAAACTTTTTTTAACATCACAGTATCTATTAACAAAAATACCTGAATTTTGATTCATATGTGCCCATAATAATAGTTATCTTATTGCATCTTTTAGTCGAAAGTGAAAAAATAGGCAAAGTAAATCACATATGTCAAACATAAGTTTGGGGGTTTTTAACATGGTCATTCTTACACTGAATTGCGGAAGTTCTTCTGCAAAATACCAATTATATGATTGGGCTGCGAAAGAAGTTCTAGCAGTCGGAGCTATTGAACGAATCGGACAGAAGGTCTCAACAATCGAGCACAATGCAAAGGGAGAGACATACGAAGCAGAAGTATCATCTCCATCACATAAAGAGGCAATCGAGATCATCATCTCAACGATTCTCGATGAGAAACTTGGGGTGATCAGTTCTGTTGATGAGATCAAAGCTGTAGGACACAGAGTTCTTCACGGTGGAGAGAAATTCAAAGAATCAGTGATAGTGACTGATGAGGTCATGGAAGTGTTCGAATCACTCATACACCTCGGCCCACTTCATATGCCGGCGAACATCCTTGGTATCAAGGCTGCTCAGCAGGTGATCCCTGATGTACCCCACTGTGCTGTCATGGATACAGCATGGCACCAGACTATGCCACCCGAAGCTTACCTCTATGCGGTCCCTTACCAATGGTATACAGACCATAACGTACGACGATACGGTTTCCACGGAACTAGTTATGTATATACAGCTAAACGAGCATCTGTCCTACTTGGAAAAGATCCAAAAGAGACTAACCTCGTGATCGCTCATATCGGGAATGGTGCTTCGATCTGTGCTGTCAAGAACGGTGTATGTGTTGATACATCTATGGGACTTACTCCTTTAGAGGGTCTGATCATGGGAACACGTTCTGGAGACCTAGATCCAGCGATCCTCCCCTACATCATGAATGCTACAGGGAAGAGTGCGACTGAGATCGACACAGCTCTTAATAAAGAGAGTGGTATTCTAGCTATCAGTGGATTATCGAGTGACCGACGTGACATCAGAGATGCTGCTGCAAATGGTGATGAACGTTGTCAACTAGCAATTGATATGGAATGCTACCGATTGAAGAAATATATCGGCGCCTATATGGCTGCTGTTGGAAAGATAGATGCCTTAGTCTTTACCGCGGGTGTTGGGGAGATGGCTCCTCATATCAGAAAGGGAGTTCTAACAGGTCTCGAACACCTTGGGATCATCTTCGATCCTGAGAAGAACCAACAAGCGACCTGCAGGAACACTGAACTAGAGATCTCAACAGAGGCTTCTCCAGTGAAGATCCTCATCATCCCAACAGATGAAGAGCTTGTCATGACAGAAGATACCTATGCATTACTGCAAGGCACCTACGATGTTCATACGAAGTTCACCTATTCCTTCCAATCAAAGGATTATGAGAACAAAGCAAGAGCTGCTGCATTGAAGAAGGATCTCAAGAAAAGACCTTATTTAAAGGATATTATGGCTTAATCCATCAGAAATTTTGATTGATCATAACAGCAACTGTAACTAGTTGCTGTTTTTTTAGGTTTTATATTATATGAAAAGGTTATTGTTAAGCTTGTTACTGTTTGCAGTCCTTCTTGGATTCACCCTATTTATTGAGGGGTTCAAGGATCCAATAGTAACAGAAAAGATAATCGGGATCGCTACCGACCCCGACCCAATATTTGAAGAAGTACTCATGTTAGCATCCCAAGGAGAAGTCTTAGATGTTACCTTCCTTGAGTCCTTTCCCGTTCAAATGATCCTCACAGCTCCCCAATCTGTCTTTGATTCATTAGAGGAGCTTAGAACAGACTGACCTACTCTTTTACTGCACCTGCTGAGAAACTCTTCTTCAACTGTTTATGGATGAACAGGCTGTTACGGGTACAGATACTATCAGGAAGACCTCGATCACAGAGAACTGGTATTTCAATAGACTCCCTAAGGATACGACGCTTGAAGAACCAAAGATCTCTCTTTCCTATGATGAGAAGGAGGATATCTGGGCTATCGAAAGTGATAATGGATTCCATCTGATGCCAGGAGAAAAAAAAGAGGTGACCCTCTTTGATCTCTATCATGCGATGTGCTAAGTCACTAGCCTAGTATAGGGCTCCTGCTTTGACCTCTTCTGCCTTCTCTTTGCTTATCAGATATTCGATGATAGCAAATGAGAAATCAGAAGCGAGTCCAGGGCCCTGTGCAGTGATGAGATTCCCATCAATGACAACAGGTTCTTTTACGAAAGTCGCTTCCGGTGCAAAGGCCTCTGTTCCAGGATAACAGGTAGCACGTCTTCCCTCGATAAGTCCAGCTTTTCCGAGAACCGCTGCGGGGGCCGCACAGATTGCAGCAATGAGCTTCCCCTCATTGAGTAAGGAGATGATCAGTTCGTTCACTTCCCATGAGGCTGCGAGGTTCGTTGCACCAGGCATCCCTCCGGGGAGCAGTATCCCATCATATGAATCAGCTTTGAGCTCTTCGATCGGACCGTCTGGTACGATAGAGATCCCTCGTGAACCGGTTATCACATCATCACCTACACCGGCGATAATGACCTCCACCCCTGCTCTTCGTAGCAGATCTATGGGTGTTATCGCTTCAATCTCTTCAAAACCATCAGCTAGACAGATTATTACTTTTGCCATGCTTATACCTCTCCCAACGCTTCATACGCTTTTAATATGATCTCTTCAGTCTCTTCCCATCCGATACAAGCATCGGTGATCGATACTCCATATTTCAGGTCAGCAGGATCATTGGTTATCTTCTGATTCCCAGGGAATAGATTACTCTCAAGCATGAATCCTGAGATCGATGTATTTCCATGTACTATCTGATCTGTCATAGACCTGAGAACACGGCTCTGATTCTCATGTTTCTTACGTGAATTGGCATGTGAACAGTCAATGATGATGGATGGGGTAAGATCCAACTCTTTCATAAGGTTCTCAGCTTCTTCAATATATTCTTCATAGTAATTAGGAGAACTCGAGCCTCCACGAAGTATCAAGTGGCCTCTGTCATTTCCTATAGTCCTGAGTACTGATGAGTATCCATCCTGATCGATTCCTATGAAACTTGAAGGACTTGCTGCTGATTTCACGGCGTTCACTGCGTTAAGGAGATTCCCATTAGTGCTGTTCTTGAATCCAACAGATACAGAGAGCCCACTAGACAGGTTCCTGTGAGTCTGGCTCTCAGTTGTCCTTGCGCCGATGGCAGACCAGCAGACGATATCATCGATATACTGCGGGACTATCGGATCAAGTACTTCACAGCCGACAGGGATACCGATATGGGTTATCTCCAAGAGTAGTTCTCTTGCAAGTTCTAGACCATAAGCAATATCATAGGTACCATCAAGGTGTGGATCCATGATAAGACCTCTCCACCCTAGGATAGTCCTGGGTTTCTCAAAATAGGTCCTCATGATCAAGACCATCCGGTCTTTGACCTTATCTGAGAGTTCTTTGAGTTTATGAGCGTATTCTAAGGCAGCTGTCTTGTCATGAATCGAACAGGGTCCTGAGATCCCAAGGATCCTCTTATCTGTACGACCGATGATCGCATTGATCTGAGATCTCTGATCTATGATGAACTCTGCGGATGCCTCATCTAATGACAACTGACTACGTATCTTTGCGGGACTGACCAGTGGTGTGGTAGATTGTATCCTGACATCTTTTATACTACTCATGTTCGAACTCCTTGCGACAGTTATACCATAAAGTGTCAAGAATATTCAAATAGGTAGGGATCGTTTATCCTGTGATTTCACTTGTTTCTAGCACTCCCGAGTGCATACTGCCCTTTTGGCAGACGATGATCTCCTTATTCGATAAGACCTCTTCATCGATCCTTCGTTTCAGAAGATCTGGATGATTGTTCGTATCAGACATATGACAGAGATAGATCTTCTGAGGTCTGGGTTCATCAGAGATACTATCAATAAGATCAATTGCATCGCTATTCGAAAGGTGCCCCTCTTCAGAATCGATCCGTTTCTTCAGATAGTAGGGATAGGGTCCGCTGAAGAGCATCTTTTTCTCATAGTTCGCCTCGAGAAATAGGATATCGGTCCGGTCGATCAGATCCCTCATGGGTTCGGTGATCTTACCTGAGTCTGTCAGTACCATGAGAGAACTCCCTCCGGCAGTAACATGGAAGTTAATCGAATGGGCAGCATCATGACTGGTCTCATAGGGGGTTATGGTGAAGGGACCGATGCTGAACTCCTCATAAGGTACTATTTTTCGAGGAGGTATCGGGCATTCCCCCGGGATCACATAGCGCGAGTGTTCATGATGGATATATACAGGTACAGAGATTTTACGAGTGAGTACTCCGACTCCCTTCATATGATCACTATGATCATGACTGACCATGACTGCTTGTAATAGATTCAGATCCACTCCAAGAGCTTCTGCACGTCTTGAGAGCTCTTTGAAGGAGAAGCCATTATCGATGAGGATAGCAGTCCCCTGATACTCGATATAATAGGAGTTAGCTGATGATCCACTACCTAGGATCGCATAGTTTATACTACTCATCCCTTCAGTGCACTCATCAGAGCTTTTGCATCGAAACCGAGTAGTACGTTCCTATCCATCCTGATGATCGGAAGGACTAGGAGCTCATGATGTTCCAAGATCTCCTCTACCGGATCATAATCAAGATAAGAGTACCCCTGTTTCTGATAGAACTTGGAGGTAGTATCAATAAGATCCGCTGCCTCATGGTACCGTAGAACATGAGAGAGTTCTCCTGGAGAGATCATCCGTTCCTGTAGATCTATCAACTGATAGGGAATAGATCGTTCTTTACAGAATCTGACTGCCTTTCTTGTATCTGAGGACTTCTTAGTCCCTATTATCTGTAATGTCATACTCCCTCCGGTTTTCCTTATCACGTTGGAAAATAGTATAGTGCAGTCCTACTATATATGATACTATATGGTTTGTTCTAGTGAGCTCTGATTACAGAGCTTCAAAAAAATAATATGATCAATAAGGAGCACGATACATGCAGAATCGAATAGTGCATCTGATTGAGGCAGACCCTTCAGAGACCAGTATAAAAGTAGAGGGATGGGTTCGAACGAAACGTGATTCGAAGAACTTCTGTTTCTTCGAAGTCAATGATGGATCCTGTCTCAAGAACCTTCAGGTGATTCTAGATAAATCAACATCAGAGATATCTGATGTCATTACCCATATCAGTAACGGAGCGAGTGTCGCCTTCACGGGAAAACTTGTAGAATCTCCTGGTAAGAACCAGAAAGTGGAACTACAGGCAGAGGATGTGATCCTCTACGGTGAAGCACCAGCAGATACCTATCCATTACAGAAGAAACGACACTCGTTGGAGTTCCTCAGAGAGATAGCTCACCTTCGACCACGGACTAACACCATCAGTGCGGTCGCTAGGGTTCGAAACTCATTGAGTTTTGCGATCCACTCCTACTTCCAGGAGAAGGAGTTCATCTATGTCCATACTCCTATCGTCTCAACCTCAGATGCTGAGGGTGCTGGAGAGATGTTCCAGGTAACGACACTCCCCCTTGATAATATCCCAAAAGATAAAGGTGCAGTAGACTACTCGAAGGACTTCTTCGGAAAACCTGCTAACCTCACAGTCAGTGGGCAGTTAGAGGCTGAAATCTATGCTATGGCACTTAAGAATGTCTATACCTTCGGCCCGACCTTCAGAGCTGAGAATTCGAATACCGCAAGACACCTTGCTGAATTCTGGATGATCGAACCTGAGATGGCATTCTGTACTCTTGAGGGAGATATGGCTGTTGCAGAGGAGTTCTTGAAGTATATCTTCAACTATGTGCTCAATAACTGTGAAGCAGATATGGCTTTCTTCAACAAATGGGTTCAGAAGGGAGTAGCAGATGGTCTCAAATCAGTTATCGACAAACCATTCATTCACCTCCCCTATACTGATGCGATCAAAGAGTTGACCTCAACGACGAAAGAGTTCGAGTTTCCTATATCATGGGGAACTGACCTGCATTCTGAACATGAGAAGTTCCTCACTGAAGAGGTCTTCAAGGCTCCGGTCATCGTTACTGATTACCCTAAAGATATCAAATCCTTCTATATGAAACTCAATGATGACGAGAAGACCGTACGCGCTATGGATGTCCTTGTCCCTAGACTCGGTGAGATCATCGGAGGATCAGAAAGAGAATACCGATATGATGTCCTTGCACAACGCCTCGATGAGCTAGGACTCGATAAGAAGGACTACTGGTGGTATCTCGACTTGAGAAGATATGGATCTGTCCCTCATTCAGGTTTCGGTCTCGGTTTCGACCGTGTCGTACAGTATGTGACAGGTATGCAGAACATCAGAGATGTCATCCCCTTCCCAAGAACCGTACATAACGCTGAATTCTAGAGAGCAGTCAGTTCCATACGCAGAGCATACTTGGTAAGCTCTGCTACTGAATGCACATCGAGTTTTGTCAGCAGTCTCTTACGGTAGACATCTACCGTACTCACAGCAATACCAAGATGAGCGGAGATCTCCTTGGAGGTCTCCCCCATACTGATCCTCTGAAGGACTTGGGTCTCTCTCGGTGTAAGTGCCGCTCGTGGGAACTTACCAAAACCAACATAATAACTCTGTTTCTCAGCAACGAACGAGGGAAGATAGACTGCTCCCTGATGCAGAGCCATAAGAGCCTGTTCGAACTCCTCATAGGAGGCCTGTTCAAAGACGAATCCCTGAAACCCAAAAGAGTGGAACTGCTCTAGCATCACCTCATCATTGCGTTCGATAAGAATGACCGTATGCACGGAATCTGCAGAGAACCGCTTTTTACAGGAATCGATCAAAGCGACTGCTTTTCTACAGGCTGTAGCAGAACCGAGTAAAGAGGATCCGATGATGAGAAATGATGGAGGGATACCTTCTAACCATCGTTTGAGTGATTCGAGCTCATTCGATCTTCCGATCATCTCTAAAGCAGGTGATCGTCTACAGAGCTCGATTAGTCCATCATGAAGTAAACCTTGTCGTTGAATCAGTACTAGTGTTTTCATACTACCTTTAAACAGAAATCTCAGATGTATGATTCAAAAAAAACAAAGATCTTATATCATCGAGGGTCCTTTGGATCGATAGGGATGAAGCCCTCTCCTAGGACCTCTTGAGCATTCGTAATGATCATGAACGCATCAGGGTCCATCTTTCGAACGGTATTGGTGATCTGTGACACCTTCCTGTTTCTCACGACCATCATGATCATCTGTTTTTCATCATTCTTGAACATCCCATGAGAATCTACCATGGTCCCACCAAGGCCATGATCAAAGGTAAGGACATCACGAATCTCCTGATACTTATCACTGATGATAAAGGCCATCTTCGCATAGTTCGCACCACTTGTTACGGTATTCACGAACTGTCCGGTCGTGAACAGGGTGATGACAGCAAAGAGCCCCTGCTCGATGGAGAAGGACAAAGCCGCTATCACGACGATGATACCATCGACTAAATAGAGAGAGGTCCCAAGAGACATTCTCGTATAATGATTGATGATCTGAGCTATGATATCAGTACCGCCGGTATTCGCCCCACCTTTCATGGTGATCCCGACCCCGAGCCCTGCAAGGGTCCCTCCAAAAAGGGCTGCTAATAGGATATCGGTCCTATCACCGGAGGTAAGGATCCCCTCATATCCAATAAGATACCCTAATAGGGACACCGATACAGATAGAGCGATCGTCCCCCAGAGGGACTTGAGCCCGAAACGGCGACCAAATACCAATATCCCAAGTCCGAAGATGGGAATACTCATGATGAGGATCGCAAGACCTGGATCCCAGCCAAACCAGTGATAGGTTATGATCGCAAGACCACTGACTCCTCCTGCGGCTATCTGTGCCGGGGCAAGGAAGAGGACAATACCAAGAGCTGTGAGCACAGAGCCCAGAGTTATAAGAAAATAGTTGCTTACGACTCTCATGAGAGTATCACGCCTCATCTGTCTCCTCCCTGATCAACTTGGTGGTCGTAGCATCAAATTTATTCGCAAAAGCTTGTGTCTCTTTTCCCGAGAGAGGTTTCGTCCTCTCAAAATGCAACCCAGCCTCTCTGAACTCAGTCATCATGTTTCGGATCGAGAGACGTTCTGCCATATTCTCTTTCGTAAAGATCCCACCACGATCATTGATCGCGATACAACCCTTCTCAACTACTCTAGCTGCTAGGATCACATCACGAGTCACGACAAGATCACCAGAGGTGACCTCTTCTACGACACGGTGATCGGCCTCATCAGGCCCGGGTTCTACGACTATCATGGTGATGAACTTACCAGTGCAATCCTGCAGAGTCCTATCAGCTATGAACAGGATCTTTCTCTTGATCCTCTTTGAGGCCTTCATGATGATGGCCCTCACATTCTTAGGGCATGAATCTGCATCAACTACTATCTTCCTACGGCAGGGACCCCTATGACGAGATAGCAGCAGGTATCAGATGACAGCTCCCTGCCTCTATACTGCTACTCACCTCTTCTCCGGTATCACTGTCGATATAGTCTATCTTTGAAGAACCCTCTGTCTGGATGAGCATCTCTAGTGAATGCCTATGTTCAATAGTGCATACACCATCAGTGACTTTTGAGAGGAGGAACTCTTTTGAAGGTGTCTCATAGATCGAGAGTCCACAAGAGATCTTACTGGGTATACTCTTCTGCTTATCGATATGGGTGAAGATCAACACATTCATCAACTGCTCGACATCGATATGTTTAGGGGTAAGTCCCCCTCTTAGTACATTATCACTGTTTGCCATCAGCTCTACACCGATACCCTCTACATAGGCATGCATCTCACCTGCCGGTTGATACAGGGCTTCTCCAGGGGCTAGCTCAAGTACATTCAGATACAAGGGAGCAAGTACTGCAGGATCATTCGGATAGAGGGTGAGAAATCGTCGTATGAGTCTTTCTTCGATACTCTCAGATTGGAGCTTCTCAATATCTGAAGAGATAGCCTTCATCAACGCCGACCGATCATCTCCTGAGATCGTGAGGATACGGTGTAACAGTTCACGATAGAGGTTCTCATCAGTCTTCTCTTGTACAAGAATAGCTTCGAAATAGTTTGTATAGGCTACTGGAAGCATAGTACTCATCAGCTCTTTTATCACAGTGATGGATCTGAACCCACACATAGCGGTAAAGGGAGTTAGAGCACAGAGGATCTCTGGTTTATGATTCTGGTCCTTGTAATTACGATTCGGGGCGGTCAAAGAGACCCCTTGTGCGTTCTCACGAGAAAACCCCTCTTGGGCCTGTTGTATTGATGGATGACACTGGATCGATAGAGGTTCTGCGATCGCAAGTATCTTAAATAGGAGCGGTAACTCCCTTAGCTCTGAGCCTAACATCTTTTCCGTATCACTGTTGATCACATCAATAAGAGGGCTGCTATGTTCACCTGAGATGACCTCGGTCATCCCTTTAGGATGGACACCGAGCCACATCTCTGCCCAGGGCTCTTTTCCTACAGCTTCAGGGTGGTTCATGAACCTTTGAAGCCAGCTCATATGCCCCCATGCATAATGTTGGATGAAGGGGTTTATTACTTCTATTTTCATGGCGTCAGTCTAACTCTCCATATCAATATGGTCAATCACTGAAATCTTTCCATTTACACAAGTGGTCTTAAACTTGTATTTTTATTGGATTAACTATATAAAAGAAGGGATCAATTTGAAACAGGCAACACTAAAGATCTTATATATATGATAATACCTGCCTGAACACAGGAACACTAAGGAGCATCACATGCACTATTCCCCCCTTCAAAAAGCACGTTATGGGTACCAGCCAAAACTACCTAAGGTCCTTCGAGAGAAGATCGATACTATCGTACCGGTATTTGGCGAGAAAACAGCATCGGTAACAGATCAGGCTCAGCTAAACGAGCTATTCCCAGGAACTTATGGGATGCCAATGGTATCTTTTGAGACTGGAGCTAACGAGACGATCGGAAAGAAGATAAACATCGGTGTCATCCTCTCTGGTGGACAGGCTCCCGGCGGACACAATGTCATCGCAGGGCTGTATGATGCCATAAAGAATGCTAACCCTGAATCTAAACTGATAGGTTTCAAGGGTGGTCCATCAGGTATACTCGATGCAGATACGATCGAGATCACTGGTGAATATATGGATAAATATCGTAACACTGGTGGATTCGATATCATCGGATCAGGAAGAACCAAACTAGAATCAGAAGAGCAGTTCGCTATCTGTGAGAAAGTCTGTAAGGATCTTGAGATCGAAGCATTCATCATCATCGGTGGAGACGATTCGAATACTAATGCAGCAGTATTGGCAGAGTACTTCAAGAGCAGGAATTCAGGGATCGCAGTCATCGGAGCTCCCAAGACTATCGATGGGGACCTGAAGAACGAGACTATCGAAGTATCCTTTGGTTTCGATACCGCAACAAAGACCTATTCAGAGCTTATCGGTAATATCGAACGTGATGCTAACTCAGCAAAGAAATACTGGCACTTCATCAAACTCATGGGAAGAAGTGCTTCACATATCGCACTCGAGTGTGCACTTCAGACTCAACCTACCGCTACATTGATCTCTGAAGAGGTAGCCGAAAACAGTACTACTCTCTCTGAGATCGTTGATGATCTCGTAAAGAAGATCGTCTACCGAGCGAACAACGGAGAGAACTTCGGTGTCGTTCTCGTACCAGAAGGACTCATCGAGTTCATCCCTGAGATGAAAGCTCTCATCGCAGAACTCAATGACCTCATGGCAGAACATGTAGATTTCTTCCAGACACTCAATACCTTCGAATCACAGGGAGAATGGATCAACAAGAATCTCTCTAAAGACTCTTCATATGCCTTCTCCTCTCTTCCGAACAATATCCAGAGACAGCTTCTCATGGACAGAGACCCACACGGTAACGTTCAAGTATCAAGGATCGAGACTGAGAAACTCCTCATAGAGATGGTTGAATTGAGACTTAAAGAGCTCAAATCTGCTGGGACCTATACTGGTTCATTCAGCTCACAGAGTCACTTCTTTGGTTATGAAGGACGTTGTGCTTTCCCATCTAACTTCGATTCAGACTACTGTTACTCTCTTGGATACAATGCATTCCTGTTGATCGCATCAGGTCTCACAGGCTACCTCTCCTCTATCTCCAACCTCTCTGCTCCTGCAGACGAGTGGATAGCAGGTGGAGTTCCGGTAACTATGATGATGAACCTTGAACAGCGACATGGTGAGCAGAAACCAGTCATCAAGAAGGCTCTTGTAGAACTCGATGGTAAACCTTTTATGACTCTAGCTGCGAATAGAGAGACATGGTATAAGACCACATCTTTCACCTACCCTGGTGCTATCCAGTATTATGGGCCAGCTGAGGTCTGTAACCAACCTACTATCACCTTGACACTTGAACAAGAATAGTAACGATAATTGACCTATCGAAAGGAAAGCTGTAACGGATGTTGCAGCTTTCTTTTTGCCCATCTCGCTTTTTATTGCTCCCTTCCCTGAATCATGAGATACTGAACTTGAGAGATCTTATGAAAAGCTGGTTAAACATATTCCACAAAAATACTCATGAAGAACAACTAGGGCAGAAATCACAAACCTCAGAAGATACGATGATCTACGAAGGTATAAGGGAGATCTACCTCAATAGGAGATCGATTAGTTCCTCAGAACTGATCATTCAACTAAAAGATATTCTCAAACCTGAACATCTCACTACAACTGGTGGGATACTCTTCAAATCCGGGATCTCTGGAGAGACCTTCCACCTAGGGATCCTTCCTCAGTTCTTCGAAGGTGAACGTGGATACCACTATGATATCCATCTCAAGCATAAGGATGAGTTCACGTTGATAGGGAGTCTCACAGCCCAGAGATCGCTTACGATCCTATTCAAATGCTTAGAGATGACAGATGAGAAACGGGGGATATACCGAAAGAACTATCAGGTGATAGCCCGAGTATTAGAGCTCTGCAAAGGATCAAGTGAGATCTCACTTGATTGGATCACTCCTAAGCTCATAGAGGATCAAGGGATATTCTTATCAAACCCAGAAACCTTACAGGAGATAATAGAGATGGAGGAGGAGTGACCGCTCACAGAAAAGATTCTGGAGCGGTATATAACCTCATGAAGCTATTCTTCTCGCTTCTTCGTAAATAACGACACTACTATGAGAGTAAGGAAGCTCAACGGGATCGTGATGATCGCAGGATTATCTAGTCCTATCAAGGCCTTATCTGCAGCCATCCCATAGCGATCGAGCATACTCGGAGAGAGCAGGATGATGATGAGAGCTGAGACCATACCAACGAAGATCGAAGCGACGATACCTTTCGCCGTCGTCTTCTTCCAGAAGAGCATCATGATGATAGCTGGGAAGTTGGCAGAAGCGGCGATCGCAAAAGCCCAACCTACTAAGAAGGAGACGTTCATCCCCTTGAATAGGATCCCTAAGAATATAGCGATGATT
The DNA here is from genome assembly GCA_964564075.1 of uncultured Spirochaetales bacterium. GTDB lineage: Bacteria > Spirochaetota > Spirochaetia > CAKZLE01 > CAKZLE01 > CAKZLE01. Next base: position 604 of record CAZLZY010000022.1, on the reverse strand, counting down.
CCTACAGTGATAGCAGCTACCTTTCCGATCACTACACGCGTCGTGTCAGAGATCTCTTTCCCTTGAAAGAGACTGCTCATCATATCATGTGCAACAGCACCTGAAGCTGCCACGATCAGTCCTGAAACTGTTCCGAGAACTGTGGCGAACGCAATCGCTGATATTACAGAGAAGAGGAACAGACCGAAGGCTTTCGCAAGCAGAGGTGCACTCATATTACTACTTTGAACATCCAATACACCATTGACCATAGCTCCGAAACCGATAAACAGCGTAAGGATATAGAAGAATCCGATCGCAGTTATTGCGAGTATCGTTGATTTTCTCGCATCTTTCGGACTTGGAACGGTATAGTACCTGATAAGAACATGAGGTAGAGCTGCTGTTCCAAAGAAGAGTGCTAGCATCAGAGAGACGAAATTCATCTTGGAGAGAGGAGTAGACCCCTTATCGACCTTGAACTTCAAGCCTGGTCGCATCAGTTCACTACCAGAGGTGATCTCCTGAGACCAAAGTGATACTAAATCACCCTCATAGGAGAATGAGCTCTTGATGAATCTGACAACCTCACTATCCTCTAGAGTCTCGATGTACTTGAAGGCAC
>CAZLZY010000021.1:965-14177 GCA_964564075.1 uncultured Spirochaetales bacterium | reverse complement strand
ACTGAGCGGGATCCATTTTTTCAGCTCTGGCTTCTCATTGACATCGATGATTTCGTGTGACATACCATTCCCCTTGTGTGTGTTTTATCGGTAAATGTTGCAGAATGTAGCAGAGCATGTCATATTCATTACAAAAAAAAAGGCCCTTCCGCTTGTCATTAAGCAGAAAAACCATTCCTAGTACATTTTCTCTCTGTATATACATCTAACTAATAAACCCATGTTAGAACTATTTTTACAATTAATCGGATAGAATGTCAAGGAATGAAACGATACCCTCTACCTCGAATATCATTCGAAAGGGATACTACCGCATAGAGGGATAGGGTGACAATAACACAGGAAGTGATCGAATAGTATACTTCAAGCCATTCGAGTGCTTCCCAAGCTCTTCATATATCTCATCACGTTTGAACAAAGTTTCCGAAATCTTAGACTATACATAAGTCATCAGAAAGAAGAGGAAAGTCCCAAGAGTCAGTATGAAGATGTTCAACTTCTCATACATCCATGTTTATCCTCATTATTGTGTAAATTGTATATGCACAACTTGTCGCACATATCAGCCACTATCAAGCGCTGTGATGATATATCACCGATAGATATCCTCTGAAGCGGTAAGGACAGGGAGATACCTGCAAGAAATATACGGCTTTATCGAACGCTGCTTCTCTGATATATTATAGTAATGGAATATGATGTGATTGTTATAGGAAGCGGATTTGCTGGGCTTTCAGCAGCGATAGAAGCAAAGAGAGCCGGGGCCTCAGTCATCGTGCTAGAGAAGATGAAGGCTGCAGGGGGAAACTCGATCATCAGTGACGGGGGCATGGCAGTTGCCGGCAGTCCTCTTCAGCATAAGTTCGGGATAGAAGATTCCTCAGAACTCTTCTACTGCGATATGATGAAAGCTGGTCTGGGATTGAACTACCCTGAGCTGGTAAGGATTGTCACAGAGCACTCGGGAGAAGCCTATACTTGGCTTACTGAGGATCTGGGAGTCGAGTTCATGGATCGGGTCGATCTATTCGGAGGGCATACCGTTGCCCGTAGTCATGGTGCTGCTCGGATCACCGGTGCTACGATCATCAAACCGATGCTGGAAAGACTCAGAGAGCTAGGTGTACAGATATGCTACGGCTGGCATGTAACCGAACTCATCTTCGATCATGGACGGGTCACAGGGGTACAAGCTGAATCTGGGTACAGCTTCAAGACAAAACGGGGTGATCAGACACACCTAGTACACGCACGTAGCGGTGTGGTGCTTGCAGGAGGAGGCTTTGGTGCCGACGTACGATTCCGATCTGCACATGATCCGAGACTGAATAGCGAAATAGATACCACCAATAAGATCTGTGCAACCTCGGAACTGCTGGTCGAAGCCATGAAGAAAGGTGCTTCAACGATCCAACTCTCTCATGTTCAGCTCGCCCCCTGGACGTCCCCTGACGAGAAGGGCTTCGGAGCAGGACCGCTGTTCGCCGATTATATCGGACTGATCTATGGTATCCTAGTTGCTCCTGATACCGGTACCCGATTCATCAACGAGCATTCCGACCGTAAGATCCTCTCCGATGCGATCCTAGCAGTCGGGTCCCCCTGTATCTGTATCAGTGATGCTGCGGCAGTGAAACAGGCGGGATGGGATATAAGCAGGGCTATACAGAAAGGAGTGGTCAGGACCTTCGAGGATATCACCTCTCTTGCAGAGTTCTACAACATGCCCGCCGAGACCCTATCCTCAACTATGAGTAGCTTCAATACTGCCGTCAGTGATGGAGATAGTAGCCCGTTCGGCAGGAGTGTCATGAATGATTCTCTACCGATACAGACACCTCCCTATTATGCTATGAGGTTGTGGCCTAAAATCCACTACACGATGGGAGGACTGCAGATAGACCGAAACGCACAAGTGATCGGTCTTGATCAGAAGCCCATAAAAGGACTTTATGCTGCAGGAGAGATGACTGGAGGTATTCATGGAGGCTGTAGACTTGGGAGCTGTGCGGTGACCAACTGTATCGTGTTCGGCAGAATAGCAGGTTCACAGGCATCGATAGGGAACCAGTTATCCTTAAACAGCTGATCTACACATGTCCTCCGATGTTTGCAGGGGCCAACCTCCTGCACCCCCGTTAAATAGGCGACTCGATAAATAGCTTATCCGGAAATGAAACGATACCCTCTACCTCGGACAGTTCTGATATGATTTGGGTTATCGGATTCTTTCAGATGGAATCGTAACTTGGCGATATGCACATCGACCGTTCTCGTATAGATACTCGAATCATATCCCCATACATCATCAAGGATCTGATTACGTGAGATGACCTCTTCAGGATGCAGTGCAAGATACTCTAGGAGACGATACTCCTGGGCATTCAATGAGACAGGCTCCCCGTCAAAGAAGAGGAATCCCTTCACACGATCAAGTAAGAACTTCCCGAATTCTATCATGTTCGGACTCTCTTCTAACTTCACTTGGTCTGAGACCTTCACTGCACGTCTTAATGATGCCTCGATCCTCGCAAGTAACACACCCATATCGAAGGGTTTCATGACATAGTCATCAGCACCCTGCTGAAGCCCCATGATCACATCTATATTGGTATTTCGTGCTGTCAACATGATAATAGGAGTTGAGATCTCCTTCTCTCTGAGATGTTTACAGACAGTGAACCCATCACGTCCAGGCAGCATGACATCAAGGAGTATCAGGTCATAGATATCCTGTTTCGCTGCCTCCTCACCTCTGATCCCATCACCCTTCACTACAACTTCATACCCCTCCGCGATCAAACGATCCTCTAAAGTCATCTGAACACCAAGTTCATCCTCGATTATTAGTATCTTTGCCATTTTTATTAACCTTACAGGGGATGTTGATCGTGAATCGACACCCCGGTTTTTCTATTCCATCTAATCTTGGATAGGGAGATTCAAGTGTAACATCTCCACCTAAGATAGATGCATTCCTCTTCACGATGAACAACCCTAAACCACTACCCGGTTCTTGTGAATCTTTTGATTCGATCCCACGATAGTAGGATCTCCATATCTCTTTCTGTTCTTTATAGGGTATCCCAATACCATCATCTTCTACGAAACAGTGAAGTGTCTTTGGATCTGAGAATCGTACCACGACTCTGATCTCCCCCCGTTTTTGATGGTACGCATGATAGACCCCATTACTGATGAGATTCGTTACTGTCAACTCCAATAACTCATTATCAGTGTAGACCTCTTTGGAGAGATTAGACACGGTCCATCGAATGGAGATCTGTTTCTCATCAGCTAGGATGTTCAATTGTTGCTCGATCTTATTGAAGAAATCATCTAGACGCACAGGACTCTCATGATAGGTATAGCTCCTCTTATCTTCGATACGGGAGTAGACTAAGATATTCTCGATCATACCACCAAGTCTGTGGGTCTGCTGCTTTATAAGATTGCCATATGCAGGTACCCTCTGTGCGGTGATGACCCCTTCAGCTAGATTATCAGAGGCAGATTGTATGATAGTCAGAGGAGTTCTCAGTTCATGCGTGATAGAAGCGGTGAACTCACGCTCCTTCTGTCTTTGATTCTGCACCCGTCTCATCTGGAAAAGAAGAAGGATACAGATACACCCGATGAGAAGGATAAGCAGTATCCCACCAATGAATATAATACTCAAAGTAGGCTCTATCGAGCTACTATAGGAGGTATTCTCAGAGTAGGAAATCCCTGCAATCAAGAACTCGAGGTCCTGCATCTCTATCTTTCCTCCAGGTTGCATGTTCATATCAGGTTTCGGTCCGCTAAAGGAGCCAGATCGCTTCTCAAGATCAGGGACTTTAAAGTCTTTCCCTATGATGAACGGTACGATCTGCTCAGAGGTCTCAATATAAGGGTCTCCTAGCAGAGCTCTTATGGGGTTGAAGCTATATTCTTCAATAAGATTTCCCTGATCGTCGAGGTATGCTTCAAAGTCAGGATCCTCTGGAGAGATCATCCAATTGATCTCTATATTCTGATATAGCTGCTCTATCTCAGGAATGACCTCTGACTCGATGAAAGCGTACAAGTCTAGATCGATCACGATGATGAATCGTTCATTGATAGGTATCAGAATGTGGATATCTGGAGCTACCACGGTTTTCATGCTCTTACCAGAGTTCACGAGTACAGAAAGCTCTTCATCGAGAGGGATCTCAACAAAACCATTCTCCGTATAGCGTGATTCCGTATCCTTATCTGAGAATAGATCCACATACCCGATAGTAGTTAACAGATAGTCTGTTGGATTATCAGGACCGAACCTACTATAGATATCAAGGAGTTGCTCTTCTAAGCTATCTGGGGAGGAGTCACTAGAGAATAGGAGAACCTGATCTATCCAGTTCGTCAATAAGGTCGTCCTTTGCATTTCTCTACTGATGATCCTGTTCGTAGTGAATACAAGCGAATTATGTGTCTTATGATATTCCTCTTCGGCTATCACGGAGAACCAACGGTATTCGAGCACACCAAAGACAAGAAGGATCACCATGAGGATACTGATAGTAGTGATTATGAGGATCCTATTCTTTAGCCATTTCACTTTCATAAGACTATCATAACGGGTTAAAGCGATTTGAACTAGAAAAAGTCACAAAGACTTATCTATGTTTTACATAGTTTACATCTGATTTACCTGAGGTTTACCTTTAAAAGATCAAAACTCAGTATTATTTCATTAGGAGGCTTATACATGAGCACAGATGAACATATCATTCAGGTAGAAAACGTGAAACCACATACATCAAAGAAGAAAAGAAGAAGGATCTTCATAGTCCTTATACTACTGATCACATTAGCAGGAGGTGCCTACTGGTATCTCACTCAATCAACCCAGCAGGAAGTCGTGACTATCTCGTCCTATGCTTCGATAAACGTCACATCAGGATCATTAGTCTCGACCACAGAGGCTAGTGGGACGGTCGTTCTACCAAATCAGGTAACGATCGTAAACTCTAGTGAAGCCTACATTGAAGAGCTACTCGTCTCTGAAGGTGATGTGATCACCACTGAAGACGTACTGCTCATCATGGACGTCCCAGAATATGAAGAGCAGATGGAAACCTATGAGGTGGAAATCGAACAGGCTAATATTGAACTAGACTCGCAGATCGCACAATATGATTATTCTATAGAGACCTTAGCTCTGAAGATCGAAAGAGTGACTGACGATATAGTGAATGACCAGACAGATATCGAAGAGATCACTTCAATGTCCCTATATGAGATTCAGACGCTTCAACTATCGATAGAACGGATCACCGGGGATATCGAAGAGGCTAGAGAAGATGTTACAGAAGCTTCAGCACTATCAGAGCTAAGAACTACCTATAGTGACACCTATGATAATGCAGTCGATACTCTTGAGAGCTTGTTAGAACAGAAAACAGATTATGAATCTGAACTACGTGAGACTTATGAAGATAGGTATGAGAGTGCACAAGACTCCCTTGATGCTTTGACCGAGCAAAAAGCAGATTATGAATCTGAACTTATCTACACAAGAGCGGCACGTGAGTTCTATATCGCAAAGCAGAATTCTAATATACGTCAGATAGCATTGAATATGGCTCAACTCGAGGATGATATCGATGACTTGAATCTGACGAGCCCCATCGCAGGGGAGATCCTCAGTATCAATGAAGATGCCGAGATCATCGGTAACTACCTTAATTCATCTCAGTCACTGTTCATCGTAGCGGATAGGTCTGATGTCTATGTCGATCTTGATATCTACGAACAGTACTCCTCCTTCTTAGAGATCGGGGATCCTGTAGAGCTGACGATCGGTACAGAGACGATGGAATCAGAGATCATCAAGATCGGTAAGGTAGCCTCCTTAGATTCTGATGGACTAAGTGCGACTATCACTATCAGAGTACGACCAATCACTGAGACCGTTTTGAATCCCGGAGCATCAGCAGTCTCTAGTATCATACTCGGGATTCGGGAAGATACCCTTCTGCTTCCAAGAGGAGCCTATCTGACCACAGGGAATCAGAAGTACCTATACGTCATCGATGGCGATAAAGCCTATAAGACTGAAGTCACCTTCGGTGATATCGAAGGGAACAGTGTCGAGATTCTAAGCGGAGTCGAAGCTGGTGATACCATCATCTCATCTTCCTATCAGGGATTCATCAGTGAAGATGTCATCCAATTACCATAATAAAGGAGAGAATCATGATCACATTAGAGAACATTTCAAAAATATATGACCTACAAGAGGTTCAGATCACCGCCTTAGACAACGTTTCCTTTACCATAGACCGTGGAGAGTATATCGCTATCATGGGACCTTCAGGTTCGGGAAAATCGACGATGATGCAGATCCTCGGGATCCTTGACAACGCCACAAGCGGTGTTTACAAACTCGAAGGCTATGATATCACCACCCTTCCCGATAAAGAGCAGGCAAGGATCCGTAACAAACACTTCGGGTTCATCTTCCAGAGTTTCAACCTCTTCCCTGAATTGAGTGCTGTAGAGAATGTCATGCTGCCAATGCAGTATGCGGGAGTACCACTGAAGAAGAGGAAAGAACGTGCTATCTATCTCCTAGATGAAGTCGGGTTAGATCATCGAATGAACCACCTTCCTACGATGCTCAGTGGTGGAGAACAACAGCGTGTAGCTATCGCAAGAGCCCTCTCGAATGAGCCAGATCTGATCCTAGCAGACGAACCTACGGGTAATCTACCGACAGAGAAAGGAGATGAGATCATGGAGATCCTCGAGAAGGTCAATAATAACGGTGTCACCATCGTCATGGTCACTCATAACCCGGACCAGGGCAACCGTGCGAAACGTGTGATCAACCTACGAGATGGAAGACTCGAATCTTCTATCATCGCTCCAGGAGCCCACTATGCAAAATGAATCAGGAAAGATCATGATACGACGGTTCATCGACCGATTGACTGAGTCAGGTCTCCTCATACTAACCGTTGCTCTCGGAGTCGGAGCCTTTGCCGCAGGCGGGGCCCTATTCATCAATGTACAGCAGCAGAGTATTGAGATGCTCAACTCCCCGGCCTATCAAGAGATCGTTGTCTCCACGCGAACTGATACCGAGAACATGGAGAACCCAGTAGAGTCAAAACCATTGACTGAGAATACCATATTGACTCAGTCTGATCTGAGTGCTGCTGAACTCATCCCATCGATCGAATATTCCTATATCTTCAACAATTATCGGTTACATCCGATCAATGATGATTCGATAGCGAAGGGCGAGGAGATGGCCGAAAGAAAAGCACAGATATTGGCTGATGCAGATACATCAGAACAGGCTTCAGAACCTGAAGAAAGTTCTCAAGGTGAATTTGGTTCCGAATACACAGAGGATTGGGACTCCCTTCAACATGAAGATGGGATCATCATCTCAGAAGAGGATGAGATCTCAGGATATGTGATCACCTCAGAATTCTTCTCTTCAGTAGATCTTACCGTTGTCTCTGGTTCACTCTTCTCATCAGGCGATTATACCGATACATCATCTGTAGTCATCATAGGGAATACCCTTGCTGAGACCCTGGTAGAAGATGGAGAAGAGCTCAGCTCCCTCATTGGGCAGAGACTTCTCACAAAAGAAGGGTATCAGATGATAGTCGGGATACTAGAATCAACAGATAGTAGTACCTATGACTCCCATTTCTTCATACCCTATCGAGATTCAGCTAATTCTGCAGGGTTAGAAGGGATCAAACGGATGTCCATGAACAGTGAATTACGTTTCAGTGTCACCGATATTGAAGAACTCGATACCGTAGCAACGATGCTTGATGACTGGTTCACTTCACAATTCGGAGAGGATCAGGTCAATGTATCAAATCCAAGGATCGAAGCAGAACAGACTATCGCAAGAAACAATGGTATCAGTCTATTACTTCTTATCCTCTCGATTGCCGGACTGTTCATCGCATCGGTCAATGTTGCCCATATGATGCTCAGCAGGACCATGAGAATGAAAAAGCATGTGGGGATCCTTATGGCACTAGGTGCTACAAGAAAGAACATCAACAGACTCTTCGCATCGGAATCATTAGTAGTGATCACCATAGGTTCTCTTGCAGGAGTACTGATCGCTGTGCCTCTCAATATTCAGATGAAGAGTACCTTGGAGCTTCAGGGTAATCCTATCTGGCTCGTTGTACTCAGTGCAATAGTCTCAGCACTGATCATCTTCACCTTCACCCAGATCCCGATCAGACGGTTCGACAGTATCAAACCTGCTGATGCCATGAGATCAAATTAGGAGATATGCTATGAAAAAGTTTTTCGTCATGCTCATACGACAGTGGGCACAATCACCAATAAAAGTACTCCTTACGCTTTCAGCTGTCTCCCTTGGTACCTTCATCCTCATTCTCTCATTCAGTGTCACTAACATCATCCAAAGTGAAGTGACTGACGTGCTCAATGAACAGGGTGTTATCGTCCATGTAGCGAATGGAAAATGGTCCTCAGCAGGAAAAGTAGATCAGAATAAGCCATCAGAATGGGATTTGCTTGCAAAGGATTATCTCGTATCTGATACAGATACGATCGAATATGCATCGATCGTCTTCTTTGCACCATTTGCGGAGATCACTGTTAATGGCAGCTCTTATGATCTCAGAAGTGCTGTGGGAACAGAACCAAGCTACTTTGATGTATATGATCTCAACCTCATCTCCGGTTCACCTATGACTGATGAAGATATCGATCTGGGGTCAAGAAAGACCTGGATCAGTGAAGCGACTGCCATAGCACTCTTCGGCTCAGCTGAGGATGCAATAGGTGAATGGATCCAACCTCCAGGAATGAAGATAGGTAGAGGGATGAATAATAAGACTGAGAACGTAGTGACACTCTATAGTGTCGCAGGAGTCTATGAAGACCCGTCAGAGATAACAAGGAATGCCTATGGCATTGGAGACCTTGTCATACCGTATACAGCCCTTCTCCCAAGTGGTGCTAATACCAATATGGCCAAGGATAGGATGTCAGGTATGATGGTCATCAAGAGTACCGAGACCTCAGTAGATTCAGCAGAATCAACGATTCGTCAGACACTGACACAGAATTATGGCGATGATATCGACATCATCGTATGGGAGGGTTCTACCCAAGGAGAGACCACCTATATGCAGGATCTGAGAAAGACAGTGGATGTCTTCACGGTCTCTGTTAATATCTTGGGTATCGTATTGATGCTCGTCAGCACCCTCGGGGTCTTCAGTATCATGCTCGTTGAGGCATTAAGCAGAAAGAGACATATTGCGTTAGAACGAGCACTCGGAGCATCAAAGGGTAGGATCATCAAGGAGTTCTGGAGTTGGTCTATCTCAATGAGTTTCCTTGGAGTACTCATCGGGGCAATTATCGCCTACTTCGCATGCCCCTCTGTATTGTCAACCATCGCACCTCTAGTCGGGGACCTGTCATCGGAACTTGATCTCACTTCAGGGATCGACCTGATGGCTCTTCTCATGAGCGCTGTCCTTGTTCTGGGATTCGGTGGTCTTTTCGGACTACTACCAGCACTGCCAGTAGTCAATGATAACATCGCTGATGTTTTAAAGGAGTCATAAACGATGAAGAAATTCTTACTCATAGCTGCAGCAATACTATTGCTGCTCTCTCCCCTCTCAGCTGAGATCCTGGAGAGTACCGACGACCTTATCGCCTTTGGTCTGGCTCATAATCTCACCTATATGAAGGCACTCTATGCTCTTAGATCTGCCGAAAGTGACCTAGATGTTGATGAACCTTATGAATCTTCATCTCTGGCGATCAACTCAACAGCAATACTCAACACAAGCAGTAATAGCTGGGATACATCAATGAATCTAGATCTCCCACTATTCGATCAACTCTCATTGAGTGCGAATATTGATACGGACCTAGACGGATCGGTGGGGTTGACCTATAGACCCTTCGACACCTCAGATACGACCGTAGTGATTGATACTATCTATGAGGTGGCTGTGGTATATCTCAACGAGTTAGAGAAGACCCTTACTTCTGGTATCATCAATGCATACCTATCGTATGGGATCGTACTAGAAGAGATGAATTATCAACAGAAGGTCGCAGATCTTGAGAAGCTCTATTATGAAGATGAGAAGGCTCTTTATGCATTGGGAGAGTCCTCGGTCCTCGAAGTCCAAGAACAATTCCTGGACTGGATCGATAAGAAGGCTCTCGTTCGAAGTAAACAGAGTGCAGTAACAGAGGCCAAGATAAGTCTCTATACCCTACTGGGAAGTGATTCTCAGGACCTTGAGCTACCAGAGATAGACTTTGATGCCATCACTAGTGCAATCGCTGAGAACGATCTCATTGACTTCGAGACAACGAGTTCTGCCATGGGATCCTATACCGTGATCGAAACTCAGAACATTGCTTTAAGAGCACAGGATGCATATGATACACAAAGACTCTATGATCCTGATCTGAAGATCTCAAGTGATATAAACATGGCAGGAGCGATCACCACCTCTGTGGTATTCGGGATCGGCTTCGATGATTTTAAAGCAGATGAGAAAGATGATCTCTATGATCATTTGACTCTTGCTAGAGCTGAGACCCTCTCAAAGATCACAGAGACCCAGTTCAAGATAGATACACTTATCCTCTCACTTGAAGAGGATAAGATGCAGATCGAGGACGTCGAACTTGAGATCCAACAGAATGACCTACTGATCGAAGAGGGAAGATTATTATTTGAGTATGGTGAATACTCCGACCTGGACTTGCAGTCCCTCCTGCTCACTTCAGAACAACTAGAGCTCTATCTCTATAGTAAGATCAAAGAGAAGTATATCCATCAGCTGGATCTTCTCATCTATTCTAATAAGTGATTTTTGATAACAGGATGCATAGGTTGTATGCATCCTGTATTTCTTTGAGATGGTGAAATAGCTCTTTCCCACCACCCCTATTCCTTAAAAGTCAAAGTTATCAGGATCCGGACCTAGACGATCTCCCTCTAATACTCTCATTCTCTCAAGGTCTTCTGCGGTTATGGTGATATCAGAGAGATCTATATTCTCTTTCATACGCTCTTTATGTGTTGATTTTACCAATGGGAGGATCCCCATCTGAAGCTGCCATATCGTAGCGAACTGAGCTATGGTGCAACCATAACTCGTTGCGAGTTCTTTGATCAGAGGTATCGAGAAGATCGCCCCCTGCATCAGAGGAGCCCAGGCTTCTATGATGATGTTTGAAGCATTACAGAATTCTCTCATCTCAAGTTGAGGGAACTGAGGATGCAGTTCTATCTGATTTACCATCGGAACGATCTCAGATACTTCGGTAAGATCCTTTAGCATCGGTATGGTGAAGTTGCTCACTCCGATAGCTCTGATACGACCATCGCCATACAGTCTTTCCATAGCTCTCCAACTCTCTGCACTCAAAGGTTTTGGCCAATGGATCAGATAGAGATCAAGATAATCGGTCCCAAGACGTGCTAAAGAGGCATCAAACGCTTTCAGGGTCTGTTCATATCCTTGATCAGCATTCCAGACTTTACTCGTGAGAAACAGCTCTTCACGGCTGAGACCGCAACCTCTTATCCCCTCACCCACACCCTTCTCATTCCTATATGCCGATGCAGTATCTATATGCCTGTAGCCAACATTCACTGCGTCGATGACAGTTTTTGCAACCGTATCATCTGGTATTTTGAAAGTCCCAAATCCCAAGGCTGGTAGGCTCTTCCCGTTCATTAAAGTAAACTCTCTCATATCTATCCTCCAGACACCTCAATGGCTTAGTATACCATACCATAGATGCTTAATACGTAGCGTTTTCGTGACCATATGACAACACCCTCCAGCCTTACGAGGAGAGTGCTCTAGACTCTTTGAATGAATCAAAGGTCTATGTGGTTTCATGACAACCTATAAGGCAGTCTGTGAACGTTAAGAGTCTTTAAGATCAGCAGCCCGTTTATCCCCACGCATAAGGATACCGGCTAACAGGATCAGTAGAGTTATCACTACGAAGGGGATGATCATTGCTTTCTGAACAGCTCCCCAGATGATGTAACATGACCCTAATGCAGCAAGTGCAGGTGTGACGAATCGTACCAGCACTGTCTCATCAGTGAACGATCTCATGACCCATAGATAGAGGGAGAGATAGATCAGATAGAGAAACGCTATGGGGAGTTCTGAGATATCCATGAAGCCTCCCCACCAGCCATTGAAGTTACCATACCAGACAACCAGCCAGATAGCAGAGAAGACGTATCCTAAGATACCTGAGTTGATAGTACTATTCGTGTTCGTATTGACCTTTCCGAAGACCTCTGGTTTTGGACCGAGGTTTCGCGCTGAAAGAGAATACATCCCTCGTACGGAGCCCATGATTAGCCCGTTAAGGGTTCCTAGGCATGAGACTACTACGAAGATCGTAAGGATCGTTCCTGCTAGATTACCGAATACCAAGGAGATGACCTGTACAGGTGCAGTATCTCCCGCAGCGATGACCTGATCATTGGTAAGGACACCGGCAATTCCGATGTAGTAGAGCATATAGGCGACGACTACGACTATTGCACCGACCATCAAGGCTTTCGGTAGTGTCTTCTTCGCATCACGAAGTTCAGCATTGATCGAGGTTGCGATGATCCAACCTTCATAGGCGAATACCGTTGCGAGTGTTGCTACTGCAAGACCGCCCCCAGTAGTTGAGATATTCTGTGCAGAATTGGTGAAACTTGCCATCGTCTGACCTTTTGTCAATCCCATGACCAACCCGATCACAACCACGATAACAATAGGAACTAACTTTATCATAGCCGTCGATACCTGCCACTTACCCGCGAGGATAGGCGAGATGACATTGAGCAGGAAGAAGACTGTCAGGTAGATGACTGCAATCAGCCATAAGCCTGATTCTAACCCGAGGAGCCCCATAGTATAGTTTGCAGATACCCATGCGAGGACCGCACATAAGGTAGGATAATAGACTATAGTCATGAACCAACCGACGATATAACCACCCTTAGGACCGTATGCCTCTTCAAAATAGTCGACAAGTCCGTTGACTTTCTCATATCTCGTGGCGATCTTCGCAAAGACGAAAGAGGTGATGATCATGATCATACCACCAATGAGCCACGCTAATAATGCGATAGGGAGAGATCCTCCCGATGCGATGAGGACATCATCA
>CAZLZY010000021.1:0-955 GCA_964564075.1 uncultured Spirochaetales bacterium | reverse complement strand
TGAAGAAGACTCCTGAGCCTATGACGATACCCACAACCATGGCTGTAGCAGTCCAAAACCCATATTTTTTCTGTAATTTTTCCATATTCCTACTCCAAAGTAATTAAGATCTATAGGTATGCGTTGTACACACCGAAGAGTAAGATATCATAGATATGAGTGAATGTACAAAAAAAGACTGAAGATCATTATTGATCTTCAGTCTTCATCGACCTGTTGGACTAGTAACTATTCAGTTACGAGTTCAGTCCCCTCTGGGAGTTCCCCAAGGGATTCGTCCCAAGGTGTTTCTGGATCATCCACTAATGGAGTCTCCAAAGTCACTGGAATTCCCTCTATGTCTTTCAAGCGTAATTCGACTTCAAAGCCCTTCTTATCAAGCATCACAAGGATCTCTTCTACTGAAAGGTCATCAAGAATACGCGCTACTGCAACTGAATCGGTAGCACTGACAGCGACCATCTCTCCTACTGGAGCGGTAGTCTCTACCTCAACCGCTGCACTGATCACTGGAATCGGTGTATCGTTAAGGTCCTGACGTCCATTCATATTCTGTAGAACAAAGAAGTTGATAGCAAATAGACAGACAAAAGCTGCTGCTACTCCGATTAGCATCGGGGTCCTAACATACAGACGTTTTTTCATAAACCGTGTAGGTTCTTCAGTAACCACGTTACTCTTCAGATATTTCCATACTCTATCTTTCTGATCTTCAAATTCATAATCCTGAATTCGAGCAGATTGTATTTGCTTACCTAATGACTTCTGTTGTTCAAAACGATGTTTGCAGTCCTGGCAATGTAGAAGATGTTCTTCCACCTGAGTCTTCCAAGGTTCTCCAAGTTCACCATCGATGTAAGCTGATAATGTCTTATCATCTAGACACATACATATCCTCCTGATTCAACAGTCTTTCTAACTGCTGCCTTGCTCGGTGCACTCGCACCTTCACATT
>CAZLZY010000020.1:0-14182 GCA_964564075.1 uncultured Spirochaetales bacterium | reverse complement strand
GGGGTTTGAGATAGCAGAGGCGAACCCAAAGGCGATCGCCCCTAGACTCAAGCCAAGCCCTGTCAATGCATCCCACCCAAGGGATCTTGCAAGAAGTACCAGTATTGGCACTAAGACCACAACCTCTTCCATACTACCGAGAACACTTCCGAAGAGCATGAAGATGAGAATGATCAAGGATTCCATCTGAATCCGACGGTCTGAGAATCTATTCACGATCGACGTGATGATATAGGAGAGGATCTTCCCCTTGTTCATCACATGCATCGCACCTGAGATCAGACACATGAACAGGATTATACTGATGATCGTTACGGCATCGGGCCCCCAGAGTACCTCTATAGGTGCTGTGAACCATCTCCATACTGGGACATGCTCAGTTTCAGTATAGGTAAATGAGCCGTCGATGACCTGTGTCGTTCCCTCTACTTCCATTCTCTGATAACTCCCTGAGGGGATGACTCGAGTGAGAGTCCCCGTGAGAGCGATGAGTATGAGTAGTATGACGGCTGCTAGGAGTAACGAACGCAGGCCTATCCGTAATTCTGTAGAAGATTGCTGCTCTGTAGTATTCATACGGGATAGTATAGCATAAATTGACTTTTACTCAGAAAAATCTGTACAAAAATGGTGAAAAATACCATACTGATAGAAGATTGATATACTTTTCTAGGAGGATACAATGATAGAGTGGATCACACAATTTCATCCAGTCATGCAGGCACTGATAGGAACCCTGTTCACCTGGTTCGTTACTGCCCTCGGTGCGGGACTCGTATTCTTCTTCAAGAAGATCAATGAACGTGTTCTTAATACGATGATGGGCTTTGCTGCCGGTGTCATGATCGCAGCAAGTTTCTGGTCTCTACTCGCCCCGGCTATAGAGATGACAGAGGCCCTCGGGGGTACTCCTTGGATCCCTGCACTTGTAGGATTTCTTTTAGGAGGGATCTTTCTCTATCTTGTAGATAGACTACTTCCTCACCTCCATCCAGGTTTCAAGACGGAAGAGGCTGAAGGGATCAAGACCTCTTGGCAGAGAAGTATTTTGCTGGTATTAGCGATCACAATCCACAACATTCCTGAAGGACTAGCTGTTGGTGTTGCCTTTGGTGCAGCTGCAGCAGGTTATCCTGCAGCAACCGTTGCTGGAGCTATCGCACTGGCTATCGGTATCGGAATTCAGAACTTCCCTGAAGGGGCCGCTGTATCAGTACCGCTGCGACGAGAAGGGATGAGTCGAAGAAAGGCTTTCTGGTTTGGACAGCTTTCCGGTATGGTAGAGCCTATTTCTGGTGTTCTCGGAGCACTGGCTGTGATATTAGTACGACCGCTACTGCCCTATGCATTAGCTTTTGCAGCAGGAGCAATGATCTATGTCGTAGTAGAGGAACTTATCCCTGAATCACATATTGAGAAACACACCCATTTTGCAACATGGGGAGCTATGCTCGGATTCGCTGTCATGATGACATTGGATGTGGCTCTCGGTTAATAGCTCTTATGCATTCCAGGATCTGCCATCTGACTCAACGAGCTCTTTAGCTGTTTGAGGCATGGTATGATCCGGGTAGGTCTCCACTACATTCCCACTCAACGTCGGGGTAACGATCCTCCAGGCCTCTTTGATCTCCTCAAAAGATGGGAACAGGCTCTTATCTGCTTGAAGGATCTTTTCGACGATCTGTTCATACGCTTCAGGAGTGTTCACATTGAAGGTCTGTGAATGGTTGAAGTTGAACCGAACAGGTTCTGCCTTCCACTTCGAATTGGGTTTTTTCATATTCAATGTGATATCGATATTCATCTCAGGGTTGGTCGTGATGATCACAGAGTTCGCCCCGACACTATCATCACCTAGGACTCGATCCATGGTGTTCTTGAAATTCACATAGATCTGAGACCTTGCCTCTTTCTGCATCTTACCGGTTCGAACATAGATCGGAACACCCGCAAACTCGAATGTATCAACACATAACTTCAACGCAGTATAGGTAGAGGTTCTTACCTCGTCTCCTTGTAGCTTCGCAAGTGTCTCGTAGCGAGAGAGGGAGAAATCCTTTATCGGTTTTATAGCTTTGAGAACCCTGATCTTCTCATGGGATATCTCCTCAGGAGTGAACTCTGCCGGCTCTGCCATCGTCAGGTGAGTGATGATCTGCAATATATGGTTCTGGACCGTATCTCTGACGACCCCGATCTTCTCATAGAATCCCAGGCGTTGTTCCACTCCCAGAGTCTCATCGAAGATGATCTGAATATTATCGATGAAATGATTGTTCCAGATCCCTCTGATGATATCATTATGGAAACGCATGATCAGCAGATTCTGCATGAACTCCTTTCCTAGATAATGGTCTACTCGGTAGATCTCCTGATTGGTAAATACTGAAGTCAGGATATCATTATAGGTCTTAGCACTCTCAGAGTTGAACCCAAAAGGCTTCTCTACTACGATCTTCTTACTTATCGTACAACGTACTCCTTCATTCACCACATGGATCTGTTTGATTGCCAGCTCATAGAGCGATGGCTGAAGAGCGATATAGTAGATGAGTTCTGTCTCATACTCGTTTCCGATGCGGTCGTTGATCTCATCTATGAGATGTTGCACACACTCAGGATCTTTCATATCATAGTGGAGATAGGATACATGGTTCTGAAATTGTTCGCTGATCGTAGGGATGACCTCATTCATGAAATCTGAGGCTTCGGTATATCGTCTTCCGAGTGCGATTAGATGGAAGTCATAACCCTTTTTCAGGAGATTGACATATGCAGGGATGAGTTTCTTTCTGAACAGATCTCCTGTCCCACCGTATTGTATGATTATCTGTTTCATGACTCTACCTCCCTAATATCTGTTATGATCGTCACCGAGCCCATGGTATCACGAAAGAAAGCGGAGGGTAAGGAAGTTGGTGATTCTCCAGCAATAAACCTCTTTAGGGCATCTTTCTTTGCTTCTCCAAGGAATAATAGAATATATCGCGCAGCTGGTGAGAGTTTTGAGAATCCCTGATAGGTGATAGTCCTTCTCTCTGAAGGAGGTTTTGGTGAATCATTGATAGTTGTGATCACAGAAGTATCATCACCAGCTAGAGATGGGAATGATCCTGGGAACAGGGAGGCCACATGACCATCCTCCCCTACACCTAAGAAGACTAGATCGAGAGAAGTATTTGCTTGTTGTGTTGAGATGACATGCTCTGCAAGGAATCTTCCCTCCTCAATGAGCCTCTGAATACCTGCATCCATGATTGTATCAATATTCTTCTCTCCCCTCAGCCGTTCATCAACGATGACGAGATAGATGCGAATAAGAAGGGCATCGTCAAGGAGCATCATCGCGGAGATTATATGAGATACAGACCTGCCACCGGGAACTCCAATATAGAGTCCTTTTTTCTCAGGTAGCGTATCACTGGTTGAGTCGATTATCGTCTTGATCCTGTTTTTCAGATCTCCTGTATCTTCTAGACACATGGTTTCATACATACCGTTAGAACCTCTTACTTAATAACATATGAATTTGATCAGGATTTGTGAAGTGAAACAGGCAAAAAAAGAATGCCGAGTTTCCTCGGCATGTAGAGTTGGTTGAGTGCTTTCCAAAGAAATTGCTTTCTTTAGTATGTTTAAAATAACACAAAAGTGTTATAATGTCAATATAAACAATATGGTTATAACTGTTCAGAAAAATAGTATACTCTCTTAATTATTAGCTAGATTTTTCTGACAAATTATAATAAAGTGTTACTATCAGTAACAAAGTGACGAAGGAATTGCCATGCCCAAGATCATCAATCACGATCAGCGAAAAGAAGAGATACTCAATACGGCATTAGCGGTTTTTGCACGTGAGGGATATAAGGACAGTAATCTGTCACTTATCGCTCAAGAGTGTGGGATCTCTCGGCCGACCATATATCAGTACTTCCATGATAAGGAAGAGATCTACTACTATGCGGTCAAACTGGTGACGAGCAAGATGTTCAGGAAGTATGCTGATATAGCTTGGGAGACGACCGGAAATATCGCAGAGAAACTCAAAGAGATCTGTGTTGATATCATCAGCATGGGGTATGAGAATCAAAAATCATTGACAGCCTTAGTCGATGTCATGATGTTATTGAGAAAAGAGGGGAAGGACTTCTCTGATGTGATCCTAAAGCGTACTGCCAAACTGAACATCCTCTTCAAACGACTGCTCAGATTAGGTATCACGAACAACGAACTGAAAGCTGTTGCTGTCAATGATGTGACAGGACATCTGATGACTCTGATAGAAGCTTTTTGTTTTCAGATAGCATTCTTAGATGCATATGAGCCAGAATCATCAATATCACTGCTTACCATCTATATAGATAGTCTCAAGGCTGAAACGCTCTAAGGTTCAAAATGTAATAAACCTTTATTTCTCCTCATTAAATCACTATACTATATTACGTGAATACTCTTTATTGAATATGTGAGAGATCTTAGGAAGATGGATTGGAGTTACTATGAGTCATAAAAGAATACTGATCGTTGAAGATGAATATCCGATAGCTAAAGCATTACATGATGGGCTAGAAGATGAGGGATATGAGCCGGTTATAGCCGGAAGCGGTGAAGAGGCCTTCACCAAGGATATCTCATCATTCGATCTGGTGATCCTCGATATCAGACTGCCCGGTATGGATGGATACGAGGTCTGTAGAGGGATCAGACAGAAGGATCTGCATCTACCGGTCATCTTCTTGTCCGCACGTGATGATGTCATGGACCGAGTCATAGGGCTCGAGATCGGTGCAGATGATTATATGGTAAAACCATTCTCCTTCAGAGAGCTCCTCTCAAGGATAAAAGCACAATTGCGAAGAGCCTATGGGACGTTAGCACCAGAGCAGAAAGCTTCTCATAACGTGACCTTCGGTAATATCTCAGTAGATAAGAAATCTATGCGGGTCTTCAAAGAAGGTAAGGATGTCTATCTTACCCCTATAGAGTATCGTATCCTCGCACTATTTCTAGAGAATCCTGATCAAGTCCTATCTCGAGACCAGATCATCGATCATGTCTGGGGAGAAGTCTGGAGCGTAGATGACACGAGAAGTGTGAATGTCCATATCAGACACCTCCGAGAGAAGATCGAAGTTGATCCATCTCATCCTTCATTGGTCATGACCATCAGGGGTTATGGATACCGTTTCGATCTGAAAGATTAAGAAATCTTAATCTTAAGACAATCTTGATTGAATACTCTAGAGGTATATTACCTATATCAAATGAACGAGTATTCTAATGGAGGAATATCATGAAACGATTTGAAAAATATCTGAGTGTCTTGGTCCTTGGTGGACTGATCTTCTCAACCTCTGTCGTCTTTGCAAATGGACAGCAGGAAGAACCTGAAATGATAGAAGCATTAGAGGAGTTAGAAGAGACTGAAGCTATTAATGAAGCTGAAGAACTCCTTGATGATGATATGGACGTTGCAGAAGCGATGCAGTTAGTAGAAGCTGAAGGAGTCTTGATCACTGGTGTGATCGAAGATAGTGCCGCGACTAAAGCAGGACTCATGCGAGGAGATATCATCCTGGCAGTGAACGGTGAGACGGTAGAGACCTTATATGAGATAACCGAAGCTATCAGCGAACTTGCACATGGTGATGAGATCACCTTAAGTGTAGCACGAGGTGATGGTACGATCGAAGTACCTCTGACCCTTGAGACGAGGATCGGATGGCCGTTGATCGGTGTCTATGGATCAGGTCCAAGCGAAGGTAGAGGGCAGAATGGTAGTATGAATAACTTTGATTGGGATGAACTCTTCGGAGATGAAGGCTTCAGATCCCAGATGACCCCTGGTGGTCGTGGACAGGGCACCATGATGAGTGTGGACCTTCCTGAAGAGGTCTTGATGGCCCTAGAAGAGGGAAGTGCTGCCGTAGTATCAGAAGTTTCCGCAGATAGTCCTGCTGAAGCTGGTGGCCTACTAACATCAGCAATGATCATCGCTGTCGATGGGACACCTCTTGCTGACGGTGATCTTAAAAATGCTGTACTTGCCTATAACAGCGGTGATACTATAACGTTAAGAGTCTATCAGAATGAAGAAGTCTTGGATCTAGAAGTCACCTTAGGTGATTCTTATGGTAATCCTCTTCTTGGTGTTACCTATTCCTCTATGGGAGAGCAGTTGAGAAATCAGTCCCAGGATAATGGTATGCAGTTTAGCGGCCCAAATGGAAATAGACCGATGGGAATGCAGAATAATGATGTAGCTCCCACCGACGGTTAATAGATAAGTCCCGTAAGGAATGAGTACATGAAGAGTTTGAAGAACAGACTGATCTTGAGCTACTTTGGTTTGACAATAGTAACGTTATTACTCCTAGGTGGTCTGTTCTTCTTCATGATCGATAGATACTCCGATCAAGCTGAGGAGACCTTGTCTCAACAGGTAAGACAGCGATCGATCAATCAGCTATATAATTTCATGAAAGAGAGCCCCGATCTTGGGGAACTCAGGGTCTTCATAGACAGTATCGAACGAGGCCAGGGTACCGAGATCATCCTATTGGATGAATTCGGTGAAGACCTCTTTGAGCAATATACCCTTAATGCTATCTTCACTATAGAGGCCGATCAAAGACTTCCCGCTATCATGAATATGAATGAAGAGAACTTCGGTAATGGAAGGAACAGGCAAGCTCGTCCTAACGCTATACAGTGGGAGTTCTTCTTAGGAGGTAAAGGGTCTGAGACAGATGGTGGGGAGATAGAATCCCTATTAGAGGATGGTTATCTCGATTTCACGATAGCAGGTATTCTCCAAACAGGAGAACTCTTTGTAGAAGCCCCAGACGACGGCTCTTTGAGCCTTTTATATCCCATTGGAATCGTTTTTATCATAGCTGCTGGAATCGTATTGTTGATCTCAGGTATTCTCGGTTGGAAGATCGGCGATTCTCTCACAAAGCCTCTTAGATCCCTGACGAAGGTCGTTAACACGATGAGTGCTGGTGATCTTGAAGTACGGGCAGAACCCACCTCAAAAGATCAGGAACTTAATCAGCTAGCGATTGGGATCAATACCATGGCGCAGGAACTTAAAGGGACGATCACGACCCTAGAGGAAGAGAAAGAACGTCTTCAACGATTCCTCATGGATGCATCACATGAACTGAGGACTCCAGTAACAGCTTTAGCAGCCTATCTTGAACTCCTAACGGGAAAAGCAGTAGAGGACCCTAAACGACGAGAAGAATATATTCAGATGTGTATCTCTCAGAATGACAGGAGCCGCGATATCATCGTTAATCTGTTAGACCTCTTACGAATCGAACAGTATGATGAGAATGATAGGAAGAATTTCCTAGAGGTCTCACTAAATGATCTTGTCCCTGATGTTCTGACCATGATAAAACCGCTTGCAGATAAGAAACAGATGACTACTGGGTGGACGAGTAGTTTAGGTGATTCAGACCTGTTATGCGCCAATGAATTCCACCTGACCACAGCTATAAAGAACATCATAGAGAACAGTGTGAAATATGCTCCTGAGAATACGAGCATCAGCATCACTGCTGAAGCGTCTGACCAATCGTGTATCCTTACGGTCACTGATGAGGGTGCAGGTATACCAGAGGATGAGATCGATAGGATCTATGATCGATTCTTCCGATCAAAACGAGCTACTGGGAATGGATCAGGACTTGGATTAGCTATCGTGAAGCGTATTATAGAGAACCATCAAGGAACGATAACTATCAAGAACAGAATTGATTGCTCAGGGATCCATGTTGTCATAATATTACCGATGAGTTCATGATCCTTGAGTAGTATGACTATAATCTGTAAATCAGTCATAATGAGATGGGATCCATAATGGTAGATTGGGAATCAATACCCTGAAACGATTTGACATCTCTTCCTTTTTCAAGATAGCATCCGCCGAACACCTAACGTATAATTCAATAAAACATCACCTAATCCCCAATTTAGCATCTATCTATAAGATCCTTTGCATAATATGACTATATAGACTAAACTAGTCATGGAGGATCTGTAATATATGCCAAGAAAGTTCACGAATCAGGAATACCATAGGATCGAGAAGGACCTCATCAGTTCAGGGATAGATATGTTCAGTAGGTACGGGGTGCAGAATGTCACCGTTGATCAATTGGTTGCTCAAGTAGGGATCTCGAAAGGGGCCTTCTATCACTTCTATGAATCAAAGCTTGAGCTCTATATACAGGTCATAACCAGTATTCAAGCTACTATCAATAGCGAGACGGAAGATCTTATTCATAGTCTTGTGAAACGACCTGATCAGATCTTGATCGAACTAGTGAAGTACTCGAAAAAGGTACAGCATCAGTATTATCTTATTAACAGTGAGAATAGCTATCTTACAGTTGGGGTGAATGATGTTCAGATATCTGGTGAGATAGTAGTAGAAGCATTACAAGCTATGAAAGCTATTTGTGACTTTTCGAGTGGAGCAATTGAATCTCTACTCTCTGCCGTAGGACGGATATCCTTCAGTGATGATGAATCTGAGGGGCAGACACTACTCAATGATGTACTAGATACCGGTTTCTCAGCTTTTATCAGGTACTAGATAACTCTCCAGTCGTACTTCTGATAGGTGAGATGATACGAGACTCTCTCTTCCTCACTTATGTAGAGATAGTTAAAATCCTTCTTATACCACTTGAAGATCTTTGAAGCTGAGATCATGTGAGTTAATGGGTCCTTAAGGAACCCCTGTAGGATGAATGATCGTTCTGATATTTCAAGTTCGTAATCAATGTGTTCTTCCGAATAGATGCGTATGATCGGGCAGGATAGTCCTCCACAGTTCATAGCAAAATGTACTCTATGGTCAAAAGTCTCAACCATATAGGGATTTCTCATATCAGATGAAGAAAACTGATGGGATAGCGCCCCAAGAGATCTTCTGTTCTTTCGTAAGATACCGTGTTCGATATCATTGAGTGACCAGAGGATTCCCCCTATGTTCAGGGTCCGTTTTCTAAAGAACCCTGGATGTCTAAGGACCGAATGGGTAACCTGTCTTGTGATGATCTTATGACTTGTCATCCCATTATAACAGTTGAGCCAGAAAGCTTTCTTCGATGAGTCGTCTGTTAATGATGAGAGTTCGATCTCTGCTAATGCTGAGAGCAATTCCTCATAGCTTCCGGTATCGATCTCTTCGCCTGTGAGATATCTGATCTTCTCAGAAAGCATTCTGGTCACAAAGTTCACAGAAGCCTGTATAGCATTCATAGTTTTGTCCTTCAACAACTTTCAAATTGTAATATGACAAAAATACTAATAATAATTTCATAAGTATATAGAAGAGAGATTCTCTTGTAGTTGTCTCTCTATGGTGATAGGATGTGCTCGATTAATATATAGGAGCCTTAATACTATGAGAACCTTTCTAGACTGTATCCCCTGTTTCATGAAACAGACCTTGAGTGCCGGACGACTGATGAACCTCTCTGATGATGTGATCAAAGAACTATTTGATACGGTGGGAGCAGGGCTCAGTGAGGTATCTCTAGAGACTTCTCCGCCTGATATGGCACGTAAACTCCAACAGTTGATCAATGAGAAGATGGGTGAGATAGACCCCTATCATGCATTGAAGCAAGAGAGTAATGCGAAGGCTCTTGAATATTATGAGATGATGTCCACATTGGTCGAAGAGGCTGATGATAAGCTAAAGAGTGCTATCCAGGTAGCGATTGCAGGGAATATCATAGATTATGGTGCGATCCATGACCTAGATGTCGCTAAAGAGCTAAAAACTCTGATGAATCAGGAGAGACTACAACTTGAGAGAGAAGACTCTGAGAACTTTGCCTATAAGGCATTTCATAAAGAGCTCGGTGCGGCTAAGACATTAGTCTATGTTGGTGATAATGCAGGAGAGATAGTATTTGATAAGATCTTCATCTCAACGATAAAAGAACTTTATCCAGAGCTTAAGATAACCTTTGCAACAAGAGGGAAACCTATCCTCAATGACTGCTTATTAGAAGATGCTCAACAGATAGGACTCGACAAACTCGTGACTGTAGTCTCAAGTGGCTCTGATGCTCCAGGGATGGTCGTAGAGAGATGTTCAGATGAGTTCTTGGAGTTATTCCATTCAGCTGATCTTATCATCAGTAAAGGGCAGGGTAACTTCGAAGCCTTGTCCGATGTAGATGCTCCCATCTATTTTCTTCTCATAGCTAAATGCGAAGTAGTAGCGAGAACCTTAGGTTGCAATCTGAGGGATATCATCCTGAAGAAGTCGGTAATTGGGAAGAATCATAAGAACTGCTAGTCTCATGGACCAGCAGTCCTTATAGATGAATATCTATCCTTTGACAGATCCAGCCATCATTCCTCTTACGAAGAACTTCTGTAGTGCAAAGAATACGGTTAGTGGTAATAACATACTGACGAAGGCTCCAGCGGTGAGCAGATGCCAATCCTGTCCTCTTGACCCTACGATACTCAAAAGACGTTGGGTCACGACTTCTACACCCTGACCTGCTCCACTTAAGAATACCAGAGCGACCAACAGGTCATTCCATACCCAGATGAACTGGAAGATGGCGAAACTTGCCAATGCAGGAACTGATAAGGGCAGGATCAATCTAACGAAGGTCGTGAAGTGAGAAGCTCCATCTAAGAAAGCACTTTCCATGATACTTCTCGGTATGTTCGAGATATAGTTGAAAAGTAGGTAGGTAGCTAAAGCCAATCCGAATCCTGTATGAGCTAACCAGACCCCTAAGTATGAACCATTAAGACCGATCTTCATATAATCTCGCAAGATCGGTATCAGTGCTATCTGCAAGGGGACGACAAGTAATCCTACAATACAACCAAATAGTATCTTCCTCCCCGGGAAATCGAGCCAGGCGAACCCATATGCTGCGAATGCTGCGATCAGTATCGGTATGATGACTGAAGGGATGGTCACGGTGATACTATTCAAGAATGCATTAAGCATATTGTCACCACGAGAGACAACGACTGTCCCATCCGATTTGGTATAGGAATAGTCTTTACCTGCGAGAACCTGTGCGTAGTTCTGGAGGGTATATTCAGAGGGTCTACTGAAGCTAGTCCACCAACCGTCAGTCAGAACACTATCCCTATCTCTAAAGCTTGTGACGAACACTCCGAGGGTCGGTAGTGTCCAGATGATACAGATGAATATCAGGATACCATTGACTATCCCATCCTGTATTGAACGGGTTCTTTTCATGCTTTTAGGTGTTGTTTGTGCCATTAGAATACCTCCCGGTCACCGAACTGTTTTAGGTTATACCAGATCACAGGAGTAACTGCGACCAGGATGATGATCGCAATAGCAGATCCTCTGCCATAGTGTAGGAACTTGAACATCTGTTTATATTGTTGACTTGCTAGTACCTCCGTACCAAACAGCCCATTCGTCATAGAGTAGACGATATCGAACACTTTCAGCGTTATGAGAAGTGTGGTCGTAGTTACCGTGATAATTGAACTTTTGATAGTGGGGATGATAATACTTCTTATGATTCGGAGTTCTGATGCACCATCGATCCTTCCTGCTTCTAGAAACTGACTAGGTACTGTCTTGATCGCTGCAGAAAGTATTACCATAGCGAATCCTGTCTGTAGCCAGATGAGGATCACGATAAGGAACAAGGTGTTCCAGGGACGTATTACGATCCAATTCTGTGCGTCTCCTCCAAAGAAAGTGATTATAGCATTCAATAATCCTATCTGATTCGAAGTAGCAGGTCTGTAGGCATACATGAACTTCCAGATGACACCGGCTCCGACGAATGAGATTGCCATAGGGGCAAAGATGATCGCTTTAGCGATTTTCTCGAATTTCGATCTATCGGCTAAAAGAGCTATGATAAGACCCAACAATACGCTTCCAGCGGTTCCTACTACTAACCAGACAAGGTTATTAAGAAAGGCCGTCTGCATTGTTGCATCGGTGAATACATAGGTATAGTTATCAAGCCCTACGAAGTTCTCGCTTGTACGGTCGTAGAAACTCAACACGAGGGATCGGATTGTAGGTATGAAAAGATACCAGCCTAGTATCACGACAGCTGGTCCAACAAACATGAATGGGGTCAGGGTCTTTCTCCACGCTTCATTGGTTCTCTGGATGACCCAGTTGGTGACCCAATAAAGAGCTGCAGAGCCGCCGACACCCCAGATGATAGCGCTGATAGTGATTACCACCTGTGGTGCTTTACTATCGCGCAGGAAACGAAAACCAAAATAGAGAACGATGAAAACCAAGAATAGTACGAGAACGCTGATGAACAACCGTGCCAAAAAGCCAAGTATTCGTTGTGTGGGACTCTCTAATGTTTTTTTCATAGTGAAATTACTCATATCAATATGCTCCCGGATGGTACAAGTGCAGGGTCTCTACACTTGTACACATACGTTTCTCTAATGCTTATGGCCAGCTCTTTTCGATCTGTGACAATACTTTGTCCATTTCCACACCACTTATGAGATCTGCCATACCTGTCCAGAAGGTTCCAGCACCTACTTCTGCAGGCATAAGGTCTGATGCATCGAATCTGAATACTTCAGCATTTACTAAGATTTTGGCAAGGTCAGCTTCCAGTGAACTAGCATAATCATTGAAGTCCTGATCCTGATGAGGGAATAGAGCTCCACCTGCACCTGCCCAGTCTTTACATGATTCCCATGTTGTCAGATATTCCATGACCTGAATAACTTCCGGTCTGTCATCGAATATGACGAACTGATCTCCACCACCGAGAACTGGTGTTCCCCATTTTGGATTGATTGAAGGAAGAGCGAATACTCCTACCTCTTCTACTAGGTTAGCCTGTATAGCTTCTGGCATAAAACCGGTGATGAAGTTACCTTGTCGGTGCATCATCGCCTGTGAAGGATCACTGAATAATGGAATAACAGCATCCCCAAAGTTGGTTGTCAGGATATTCGTGGCTCCTCCAAGAACATATGCATCATTCATCCAAATATCAGTCATGATGGTTACAGCTTTCTTCACTGCAGGATCATCGAATGGTATGGTATGGTTGACCCACTTGTCATAAACAGCTGGTCCAGCAGTCCTGAGCATGATATCTTCCATCCAGTCTGTTGCGACCCAACCGGTTGCTCCACCTGATTCCATTCCGATCGACCAAGGGACTTTTCCATCTTTGACCATCTGATCTGATAATGCGATCAGTTCATCCCATGTAGTCGGTACTTCATAGCCTGCAGCATCCCATTCTTTTTTTGGATACCAGACAAAACTCTTAGCATTGACTCTGTGGAAGACTCCATAGACGCTACCGTTATAGGAACCGAGTTCCTTCCATGCACTAGTATAGTTCGCATCTATCTTACTGGTAACACTTTGTGGCAGTGCTTTTAAAAATCCTCGTTCAGCAAGGTTCTTCATAAGTCCCGGTTGTGGTAATGCTGCGATATCAGGGGGAGTTCCTGCTTCTGTCTGAATCAGGATCTGTGTCTCAAATTCAGGACTTCCTTCATAAATCACGTTGATACCAGTTCTTTCAATGAATGGTTTGAGTACTTCATTGAATCTTGCAGCCTCTTCTCCTCTGAATGCACCGAACATTCGTACGGTCTCCTGAGCTGGCTTTGCATCAGGCGCTTCAGCTGCCTCCTGCTTTCCTCCTGCGAATGCCATTACTGGCACAATAAGTAAGATGACAATACACATAACAGCCATTCTTCTCACTAATCTCATATACCTACCTCCTCTAAAATATAGGTCT
Source organism: uncultured Spirochaetales bacterium (assembly GCA_964564075.1). Classification (GTDB taxonomy): domain Bacteria; phylum Spirochaetota; class Spirochaetia; order CAKZLE01; family CAKZLE01; genus CAKZLE01. The sequence goes on along the minus strand of CAZLZY010000020.1, from coordinate 383 downwards.
AACCAATACTATATATTCGAAGCAACTACGCTTCGAAAACCCCAAAACACTATAACTGAGATTTCACTAACTGCTCTCACGTATGATGAGATACGGTTTGATGAACTCCTGTTCTTTTACACCCCTATCTACTTTATCTGAACGGGTCAGGTCTAAGATCCTATTACAAGCTTTAGCAGTTATCTCTTCCCTTGGTTGATGGATGGTGGTAACGAAGGGGGGGACTAACGTACTATAGAACGAGTCATCATATCCTACGATCTTCATATCCTGAGGTACTTTGATGTCATACTCTTTCAATGCTGAAATGAAGGCTGCTGCGAGAATATCTGCCTGAGCGAAGATACCATCACAGGTCTTGATAAGTTCTATATGCTCATGAA
>CAZLZY010000019.1:0-14392 GCA_964564075.1 uncultured Spirochaetales bacterium | reverse complement strand
TAATGATCTATCCCTACTCTGATCATCACAACTCTCACAGATATCCTGTTCGGTAAAGCTTCCACAGATCGAACAAAGATGAATCTTATCTTGGACTGTGCTGATGAGCTCCCCAAGCATGAGGTTGTCATTCCTGTTCTGTTGAATAAGGTGATATACGATACGAGACGCGCTCTTATTTCCAATTCCCGGCAATCGGGAGAAGGATCTGATCAGTTCATCGATTGATTTCATAGAAGCTACATCCCTGGGAAACCGAAGCCGCCAGTCAAGGAGGATGCTTGATCCTTCATGCGGTCTTTCAAGGTTTCCAGAGCTGAATTACATGCTGCGAGCACAAGATCCTCTATCATGGTGATATCATCCGAGTCTACGACCTCTGGAGCGATCTTCACATTGAGGACTTCCATACTCCCATTCATATCTATTACGACCATCCCGCCGCCGGCAGATCCCTGAACTACGATATCGTTCAGTTTATCCTGCATGCCAGACATCTGTGACTGGAGGTCTTTTAAATTCTTCATCAAATCCATTGGATCCATATCTTATCTCCTTCGTTTACTGTTCCTCTGAGAAGAGTTCGCCTCGAAAGATCTTCTTAGCAAGCTCGACTTCTTCATTGTCAGTAGTGGGGTTTTGAGCAGTCTGCTCTTTTTTATGTGCTACTGTGGTAACTTCTATTGCTATATTCTGTCCAAGGATAGCAGTAAGTTGCTTTCGTATAGTCGGGATGTTATCCCGAGCCTGCGATGCTGCATACCCGGGAGGGAATACTAGGATGGCCTTCCCGTTCTCGAAACTCCAGGATTTGATCTTCTCTAATGTTGCAGCTAAAGCTGGAGAACTCTTATTAAGATGGGATTTCAGTACTTCAAAATGTTTTGACTTCAGCTCAACAGGTCCTCCTGCTGGAGGGGTTGATATGGCTGTAGTGACTTCAGCATTAGTAGCTTTTGGTACTTCGATCTTAGTTCTAGGTCTCTCTCTCTTTGTTGGGATAGGCGTTGAGGAGGTTCCTTGCAGAAGCTCCTGTTTTAAAGATTCTATCTGTTTGATCAGAATAGCCGGTGAGACTGCTTTATGTAATGTCGATAACCGGCTGATCGCCAGTTCGAGTTCAAAACGCTGGTTCATGGAGAAACGTATCTTTCGGTAGAGATCAAGTAGCATATCTAGAGCAGCTTCGATCTGTTCTGCAGTGAGAGCACTGATGACATCCTTTGAGAAGTGATTAACACGTGCTCCTAAGATTGATTCTTTGGTGATCCCTTCCTGAATAAGGAGGATGGTTCTGAAATAGTCCGTGAGTTCTATGATACATTTCTCGACCGATATACCCTGAGCTAATATGGTGTGGACCATCTCGATAGCTTGTGTCCTATCACCTGCTACAAGAGCTTCTACTAATGAGTTTACGACCTCTATCCCGACAAGTCCCATATTCTCTCTAATGACGTCCATCTGGATATTACCATCAGAGAAAGATACGATCTGATCGAATAGGGTATAGGCATCACGAAGGGATCCCGTCGCCTCTTTGGCGATCCAGAAGAGTGCTTCATCTTCATAGATCTGTTTTAGCTCTTCTGCTGCTCGTTCGAGTTGTTCTTTGATTGTCTCTAAGGATATCAGTTGAAAATGGAACTGCTGGCATCTTGATCTGATCGTTGCTGGTACTTTATGTACTTCAGTAGTGGCAAAGATGAAGATGACATATGGAGGAGGTTCTTCGATCGTCTTCAATAGTGCGTTGAATGCACTAGTTGATAACATATGGACCTCATCAATGATATATATCTTATAACGGCTGCTGTTCGGAGCGAAGAGAACTTCATCTTTGATCGTACGAACATCATTTACCGAGGTGTTGCTCGCACCATCTATTTCGATGACATCTAAAGCGCTTCCGGCAGTGATCTCATGGCAGCTTGCGCAGGTACCACAGGGTTCTACAGTAGCGCCTGTCTCACAGTTCAATGATTTTGCTAATATTCTAGCTGCAGAGGTCTTTCCGACTCCTCTTGGACCTGAGAACAGGTATGCATGTGCTAGTCTTTCCTGACGGATGGAGCTCATCAAAGTTGAAACTACAAAACTCTGACCTGCTAGTTCAGTAAATCGCTGAGGTCGTCGTTTTGAAGCTGTGATTTCGAATGCCATGGTGTAACTCCTTAACGGAAAGTATACACTATCAAGTGAAGACAAAAAACCCCTTCAGCTCAAGTCAAGTAAGCCGTGTCTCATCATCCATTCACTTACCGCTGCTACCTTCCGGTCCTGACGGAGTTGGGCGAAGAACAATAGCACAGTCCCTGACCTTCAACACTGAAGGGGAACGGAGAGAGGGGGATTCGAACCCCCGGTACCTGTGAGGGTACATACGCTTTCCAAGCGCACACCTTCGGCCACTCGGTCATCTCTCCAAAATATGGTAGGAATACGGAGAAAGAGGGATTCGAACCCTCGGTACCGCAGAACGGTACAACGGATTTCGAATCCGCCCGATTCGGCCACTCTCGCATCTCTCCAGCTGTATGTTATTATTATCTAGGACGTGTACCCAAGAGGACTCGAACCTCCGGCCTTTAGATCCGCAATCTAACGCTCTATCCATCTGAGCTATGAGTACAAAAAAAACGGAGAGGGGGGGATTCGAACCCCCGGTACCGTCACCAGTACAACTCCTTAGCAGGGAGCCCGATTCAGCCGCTCTCGCACCTCTCCAATAGATAATAAATGATTTGACGGAGAAGGGGGGATTCGAACCCCCGGAGCCTCTCGGCTCAACGGTTTTCAAGACCGCCTCCTTCGACCACTCGGACACCTCTCCAAATCGGATTTTAAATATATAAACCATCTAGGTCTTTGTCAATATGGTATCAAGAACCTTTTATCGAAAAGATGATACAATTTACCCCTGAAGGGACAAAAAACAGCGCTGAAGGGATAAAGGCCCAAGTAAGTGCAGCATCTTGAAAATCGATAAAAAATAACAGAATTGAGAGTGCCGTAGAGAATAATAGGAAATAATGGTCTCCCCTCAGTTGATTGAATGAATAGGGTAGTATCAAAGCCATCCAAATAAAGAGGATTGCGGCGGTAGTATAACGACTCCAGGTCCATCCCCCTAGAAGCATATTATCGATGAAGAGCAGCCCAAGCGTGAATACTGCAGCTACGATCGATAGGATGATGAAGATATGTTTATCATAGACGATCAATGTAGATATTCGTAAACGAATGACCCTAGGTCTCTGAGCATAGGAGGCTCTCTTGAATAGTCCTTCTTTCTCATTGATCTTTGCAGCCGGGCCACAGATTGGGCAGAAGGGTTCCTGATCAGAGATGTTCATCCCGCAATTGGTGCAGTGTTTCATAGTTCCTCCCATCTCCTCTTCAAAAGATCTTTCGATTCAGTCGTATTGTTACTTTCTAGTGTCACATCGATCCCTTGTCCATGAAGGAACTTAAAGAACCTTCTCTCAAGCAGAGGTTCTTCAGAGACTCTGCCGAAGGTCATAAAGACTTTTCCTTTGAATCCAGTCATAGCAAGCATGGTACTCGTCAATTCAGAACCTGCTGGGATGAAATCGAAGCGTTCGATCTGGTCAATCATAGAATCGGGAACTGAGAAATTCCCCAGATTCGAGAGACAGATCGTTTGTTGGGTCTCACCGAACTTCGTATGCATGGATCTGAGGAAGGGTATCTTGATCGGGAGGGGTATACTTCGAACGAACGGATTGATCTCGCCACCAACATTCCTGGTGATCTGTTGTCTGATGTACTTCTCAGTGTTGTTCTTCTGCATATAATGATGAACCTGATCAATGATCTCTTCAAAAGTGAATTCCCCAAGTTTTGGATCGATCCCCGGTGTGGTATACAGGGAGAAGTTCCGCAAGGTCGGGATATCATAAAATCTTCTCAGATTTGCTGGGACATTGATACGGAGAGGTTGTTTCTTATGATTCTTCTTATCATTCTTTTGAATATCCTGTAATACGAAAAGTATTACAGAGATGATATATTCTGTGATCGTTATCTGACGATTTCGTGTGATCTTCAGAAGTTCTTCAGCTATTATGACCCCTGTGATGATGTGATCGACACCAAGAGGAGCTTTTTTTAGGTGCATCTGATAAGCTTTTGGTAATGATTTATCCTTTGGTGCTTTCGCATCATAGATCTTATGATATGCATCGATCGTCTCTGTCTGTAATGGTTCAGCGTTAAGGTCAAGGACATCATGGGTCTTGGATACCGGGATATCATGGCCACACTGTCTTAAGTATTCTGCTGTGATGTTCTTCAGAAAGACAGATGCTCCGAAACCATCGGTAAGGATATGAGAGAGTTCCAGAGAGATCCGATCGTTAAGATATAGGATCCTGAATAGCAGGTCTCGCTGTTTTGGTGTCTTGAGTGTGAGGCAAGGGTAGTATCGATCCTCTTCTACTAAGGGTCTTCTTGAGTTCTCTTCTAAGAACATCCAAAAAGCTCCCTGTTTTAATCGAACATGATAGAAGGGAAAGCGGTTGATACAGATATCAAGTGCCGCCTGCAGCTTCTGTGGGTCTATTGCTGCACTCAACGTCACTGATAATCTGAAAAAACTCGAGTTCCTACGAGATGTCACTGCAGGAAATATCACTGCAGCATTATCTAGTTTTGTCCAATAGGGTTTGAATCTGGTTATTGTTTTCATAATCGAAACTTCTTTTGTAAGGTTGTTCGTAATGAGTCATCCTTGAAGGCTATGAAACAGAAGGTAAAGAGAGGAACAGAGAATATCAAGGTGAAATATGCCCATGAGATGATCGGATGATGACTGGTGTAGAGTGAGAGAATGATATTCAGGCCGAATAGCCCGAGGGTCAAGAGGATGAAACTGATCGCACCATACAGGTAGCCGTTAGCATCTGTTTGATATCTTCGTTCTCTGAGGATGATGGCCATACGTAAAGACCCGATCAATAGTATCGTCAGAAGCAGGATCGGAAGTGCAAGTGTAAGGAACCAGGTCTTAGGGGTGAGGAGATCCAACACCCCTAGGAAGAGTGCTAGATCAGCTGTCACAAGCGTAAGAGCTAGCCAGAAGGGGCACCTCTTCCTGCAAGAGAAGATAATAAGAAGTCCACATACTGATATGATGCTTAGAGTCGGTAACCATCCCCAGGAGACCCCATTCGTAGCATTGTCGAGGATAAGTAGGAATAAACCTATGAATAATAGATCGAAGATCAATACTTTGGTCAACGATCTTTCTCTGTTCATGAGTGGAAAACAGAGGAGGAACCATGTGGTGGTGATAGAGGTCATCGTATAGAAGGACCAGGTGATCTCTGTGTTGACACTAAGATCAACGATCAGAGTCACAAGAAGTCCGACAAAGAAGATGATCGATAGAATGCCGCTAAAAACCCCTTTATGGTGGGAAACGGTCCTATTTACCACATCGGTGAACTCAAGGAGTTCCCCACTACTCTGATAAGAATGCTTTTGTGCTATTCGGACACTCGGATCTTCGACCAAGGTAGGGTCGATGACCGGTGTATGACAAAGAGGACATGCTTTGATCGGTTCTTCTAATCTGACGCCGCAATGCACACAATATGACATCGGTCTACAGCTCCTTCGGGTCACGTTCTTTGAGAGCATAACTGAGCATCTTCTTATCCTCGAAGATGAAATCACCTGAGACATACGAACCTTCGAGTGCTTTAGGGAGCCAGATAGCATCATCGGCCCACATCTTATCATAGGGGATCTCAGTGACCGGGATCCAGAACGGATCAGCCTCAACGGTCTTTTTCATATCTCCGTGGTATGAATCAGCGAAGAACACATAGCCTCTGAGGGAATATCCATCTGCGAACTGAAAATTCAACCGTCCAACCTCTCGAGGTTCTTCAGGGGTGATCCCTGTCTCTTCTTCACATTCTCGTATAGCAGCCTCAAGAGCCGTCTCTGCCACTTCGATCCTGCCACCTGGGGCATTCACTAGTCCAGCGCCAAGACCAGTCTTCTTGTTGATGAGGAGAACCTTGTCTTGATCGAAGATGTAGCAGATCACGGCAGTCTCTTTCGGTTCCCAACTATCCCAGTCGATCTCAGATACATCTGTAGCCTTTGAGCTGTCAAGAGCCAAGACCTCTTCTGGTTCTTCTTCATCTTCTTCATAGAGTTCTGGATGGAGTCGCTTCCTACAATCTTCACATAGATTGTCATCTCGGTAGGCCATGTCATTCATTGTCAGTTTTGCACCACATTCAACACATTTGAGTTTGAAGATGAAAATCTTCTTTCTCAGTATGAACCCTACGGTCAGGGTTATCAGTAGTGCTGGTATGAGGGTCCATTCCGGTAGGGTGAACTGCAGGATCAAGGCAACGAACATGTTCAAGAGTAATACGAGGACTGCAATATACAATGTTGCCATCCTCTTTTTCTTCACATGTGGATAATGCTTTCTCTGCATAATATTAAAAAACAGAACAACGATGATGACCCAGTACAATTCACTATTTATTTTTTCTATAATCATAACTAGAGACTTTATATCGTCTTGGTTGTAAGGTCAAGATTAGAGTTCCATAACTGAGCTCTACCACTTGATTCAGAGGTGATGGCAGGGTTAGAATGATAGTCTAATACAGAAATAGGAGATACACATGAGTAATATCAAATCTTTGAACACATACATTGATCATACCATACTGAAAGCGAATGCGACAAAAGGACAGGTACAGGAGATTTGTAAAGAGGCTATGGAGTATAGTTTCGCCTCTGTATGTGTGAATTCCTGCTGGACTGCTCTATGCAGTGAACAACTCAAAAACTCTACAGTCAAGGTATGCAGTGTCGTAGGGTTCCCTTTGGGAGCAATGAAAAGTGAAAGTAAAGCCTTTGAAGCTAAAAGTTGTGTGATCGACGGAGCAGAAGAGGTTGATATGGTCATCAATGTCGGTATGCTTCTCAATAACGACCTAGAAGGATTTGAAAAAGATATTCGTCTGGTACGAGAAGCTTGTGGACCTGGCGTGGTTCTCAAGGTGATCATCGAGACTTGTCTCCTTAACGATGAGCAGAAGGTCATCGCCTGTAGGATCGCAAAGAACTGTGGTGCTGATTTTGTGAAGACCTCTACCGGGTTCTCTACTGGAGGAGCTACTGTTGAAGATATTCTTCTGATGAGAAAGACCGTCGGAGAGTTTGTCGGAGTCAAAGCTTCCGGTGGAGTTCGAAGTTATGAAGACGCTGTAACTGTCATAGAAGCGGGAGCTAACAGGATCGGAGCCTCCTCTGGTGTCTCTATCATGAAAGGACAGGTGTCTGAATCAGATTATTAAGAGCACAGTAGTCTGATCGCTTCTGAGATCTTGACACTCTTACCATCGATCAAGGTATGAAGGCATTGATCTTCACAGGGAGCAGAACAGGTCATACATGGGGGATCTTTCAGATCTCCTATGATCTTTTTTGCTCCTACGATATTCCCACATTCCAATCTTCGCATGAGTCCTCTGATATCAAGATGGTGGGGACAGCGGTTCCTGCAGGTGTCATCTGCACACCATTGACAGTAAGTTGCAATATCATGAAGGATCAATTCCTTCTTATCCTTTATCATATTTGGTCTGATCACAGGATCTCCCTCTTCTGAGGTATAGGTGCTGAGATCCTCAGCCCTTACAATCTGGACTATAGATCCTCCCTCCTGGTTGGGAGTATACTCCTTCATCATCCTTCTTCGTAGCACCATGTTTGCCGCATTGATACCAGAGCTCGTCACTGCTGGAGATCCTGTTCCCCTAACAGTCCCCTCACCACAGAGAAAGAGATTCTCCCAAGCGGTCGAAGCATGGTTTCGTTTATGCAGATCTTGTCCCATAGTCTGTTTAGGGCCGGCAACGACTCCCCCGTTCTTCATCGTGTAATATTCGATGGTGGTAGGGGTAGCGAGTGTATGATACTTGAGCCCCTCCCTGAACCCTGGCATATGCTTCTCAATTATCTGAAGGATCCGCTGAGTCTCCTCCTCTTTCTGGTTAAGATATGCATCACTATCATAGGAGGAATCTTCTAAAGTCGGCCAGGGACGGATCGATGGTCCGATCGCCATGACGAGATGTTCATCTGGTGGACAGATTGATGGGTCTGATAAAGATAATCTATAGACAGATAAAGCGTTCTCCCCATGGTCTTCAGGGTTGTCTACATACCTCTCTATAGGTTGAGCGCCCTCAGGTATAACTGATCTTCTTACTGCACAATAGAGGATGACACTTGGATAGGTCATCTCTAGTGAATCGATCCAATCCAATATACTGACTTGTCTGAAGGCTTCAGGAAGCAGGTGATGATAGAAGTTGTGGAGTGCCCCACTATAGATGATATCATCAGTCTCTATGGTCAACTCCTCCCCGGTATGGGTATGAAGGGTCAAGGCACAGGGTCTATTATTGATGAATTCGATTTGATGAACGGTGCTCTGATAGAGGGTGGTCCCCCCAGCCTGTTCAAATGCCTTCTCTAATTTACCTGGCAATTGTATTGAAGAGCCAAGAGGATAATAGCTACCACCGAAGTGGTTATCCATGAACATCGTGATTGCTAAGAGTGCAGGGGTCTCTTTCAGGTTCGAATCAGAGTAGGTAGCCGTTAATCTATTGAAGAATCGTATGACTCTTTCTGAGGATATGAACCGTTTTAGGATATCCTCTGCACTCTTACCAAAGAGACGAAGCAATTGTATCTGTTTTATCGGATGTCTTATAAGATTGCCGAGCACCTCTTTTCTTGTCAGATCAAGTGGGGTAACGCAGCCAGTGGAGGAGAGGATGCCCTGATGGTAGAGATCCCCTATATAGGCATAGAAGGCTTTTATTCCCTCGATCTCTTCAGGAAAGAGTCTTTCAAGCTGTGTGAAGTAGCTTTCTATATCCGAGGAGAATAGGATGGGGATCCCATCATAAGTCAACTGATAGAGGTCTTCATGTTTGATCAAAGTGATAGGTTCTGATAGCTGATCCATGACGTATCGGTGAGGATTGAAACCGTATTCTCCAAAACCATGGAGTATAGTGGTCCCATGATCGAAGGTCCTCTTATCTCTTCGGAATGCACCACAAGAGCCGCCCGGTTGGTAATGCCTCTCGATGAGTGCTACTGACAATCCTTTATGCGCAAGTAAAGATGCTGCGGTCAATCCGCTTAAGCCTGCTCCTATTACTGCGACATCTGTCTTCATCGAAAGAACCTCCAAACAAGAACCTTGTGTGAAATCTCTTGATCGCCTGATACGCTTCGTACTCCCATTGTACCACAAGATAAGCTGAATTGGATGAGTTGGAGGTGTAGGTAAATCCGGATAACTCTTTATTCCTCATAGGATATCTAGTACACTAATCATATGACCATTAGTGAAATTATGAGTTTGCGTATGACCTGATTATATGGTAAAGTATACTCTTCCATTTTTATTTGGAATCTAGGTTTCTCATACATACGAATTAGGATAATACTTAAAAATGCTTAATAACGATCAAAATTTACATACGAATAGCTTCTTGAAGAGTCTGGGGTTTCCCTCTATCGAGATACATCAGACTTTTACTCACTTTGATTTCACTAAACCATCTCGAAGAGTCCTTGTGATAGGACCCATGGGATCCGGGAAGACCGAGTTCTCAGCAAGAGTCTGGAGAGATGCCAGTGTCGCATTATCCAAGAGCGATAAGATCATGGAAATGACTGCTACAGATGGAGTGGATAGAAGAAAAGTCATGTTCGTTCGTACGATGCATGATAAGAGGTTCGATGAATATCCTGATGATGCGCTTGCCTATCGCGGCGGTTATGTACGCTGTGGGGAGAATATCGTACGGATCAATGATTCCTTCGATCTTGAACTAGCTATCAAAGAGCATATGGATATCGGGACATGGATCATCGATGAGACCTCTTTCTATGATGAGAGGATCGCCTATGTGATAAGGAATCACTCAGTTCAGAGAGGGTTGCTGTTCATCTTCCCTACACTGATCCTAAACTTCAGAAGAGATATCTTCAACTCTACCGCAAGACTCCTTCTTGATACGGCTACAGATGTCATCCCCCTTACTGCTTATTGTGAACATGATGAATGCTTAGAGGATTCCTTCAATACCTACCGGTACTATAACGTAGATGGAGTGGAGTGCCCTGCACTCTATTTTGATCCCTTGATCATCGTAGGAGGGGATACGAAGAAAGAGGATCCCCTACAACCGAACTACTGTACACGTTGTGACCACCACCATTGGCTCCCCGCTAAGGAGTATACCTTCTTCACCTTGAAACCATTAGGTGAGTTGGCTTCATCAGGGAAACCTCAACGGCTCAAAGAAGAGTTGCAACATATGAAGAATTCGATGGAAGAGTCCATTCTCTGTCAACATCTGACTGAACAGTACCATGATCCGGATGCTGAAGATCATATCTGTATGAATGCTCTTCTCCCAGATTGTATTGCTGAAAAGGCTCTGATCTTTCTGTTCTCAGAACAGAATCTGATCCCGGAGGAGCTCCTTATATCGCTGACTGATGAACTAGATCTCGACAGGGACTATATGAAGAAGATCCTCAGTGATAACAGGAGACCTGTCAATTTGGACCAACCGTTATTGAACTTGTATTAATATCATAGGAGGGGATGATGAGAATACCAGATCTGATTAGAAAGAAACAGAAACATGAAGAACTGACATCTGAGGAGATAGAGTTCTTCGTAACAGGATATGCATCTGGACAGATCCCGGACTACCAGGCAGCAGCTCTTTGTATGGCTATCTGGTTCAGAGGTATGAGTGATGAAGAGACGGCAGAACTCACCTTGGCCATGGCTCGATCTGGTGACCAGATCGATCTATCAAGAATCCCCGGTATCAAAGTTGATAAACATAGTTCCGGAGGCGTGGCAGATACGACAACGATCGCAGTGGCTCCATTAGTGGCTGCCTGTGGGGGTAAAGTCGCAAAGATGTCGGGACGTGGTCTTATGCATAGTGGTGGTACTCTTGATAAACTCGAATCGATAGAGGGATATTCTATTAGTCAGAGTATGGAAGATTTCGAGAGGATCGTGAACACCTGTGGTGCATCGATCATCGGACAGACCGCTAATCTCGTTCCAGCAGACAAGAAACTCTATGCTCTTCGTGATGTCACCTCTACGGTTGATACGATGCCTTTGATCGCATCGAGTATCATGAGTAAGAAATTGGCTTCAGGTGGTGATAAGATACTTCTTGATGTGAAATGGGGAAGTGGAGCATTCATGCAGAATCTTGATGATGCTGTTGTGCTTGCTAAGTTGATGGTGAATATTGGAAAACATGCCGGTAGACCTACCGAGGCACTAGTGACGAATATGAACCAGCCCTTAGGGAATGCGGTGGGGAATGCTCTGGAGGTCATCGAAGCAATAGAGATCCTTAAAGGTGGTTGCGAAGGTGATCTGAAGGATCTGATCCTAGAGCTCTCAGCACGAATGCTCGTCATGGGTGAGATCTATACTCAGTTTGATGACGCTCTAGAAGCAGTGAAAGAGTCTATCACATCAGGAGCAGCGATCGAGAAGCTCAAAGAGATCATCATGATGCATGGAGGAAATCCTGCTATCTGTGATGATACGGATCTACTTCCACAGGCTGGAAAGATCATAGCCGTCACTGCAGATAAGGCTGGTTATATTACTGGGATGGCGACTGATGAGATCGGTATGGCTTCTGTGATGATAGGAGCTGGACGAGAGACTAAGAACGATATTATCGATCCTGCAGTAGGTCTTTGGATGAAGAGACGCCTTGGAGATGAGGTGAAAGTCGGTGATATCCTTGCTGAATTCCATGTGAATGATGAGTCCTCCTTCGAAGCTGCAAAAGCGCGATTTCTTGCTGCGATCAAGATCGAAGATGAGCCGGTGACCCCAGAAGTATTGATCGCTCAAGTCATAAACTAAGGTTATAGATAAAAGTTGCTTGTGTAATTACATATGTCGGATGATAATAGATTATAGGAATTACAAACAGGATCGAGTTATCCTGAATCAAAAAAGAATAAAGGAACGAGTATGAGTGAGAGTACAAAGAAGAAAATCGTCTTAGAGACACGCCATATCTCAAAGCAGTTCCCGAAAGTACTGGCAAATGATGATATCAGCATGACCCTATATGAAGGAGAGATCCTTTCATTACTCGGTGAGAATGGTGCTGGTAAATCGACGTTGATGAATGTTCTGTATGGTCTGTATAAACCTACAACCGGTCAGATCGTCATCAACGGCAAAGAGGTGGAATTCACCTCTCCTAAAGATGCTATCAGTAAAGGACTTGGGATGGTCCATCAACATTTCATGTTGGTAGATACCTTGACGGTAACTGAGAATATCATCTTAGGTGCTGAACCGGGAAAGGGTGGTGTGATCAATTATAAGAAAGCACGGGAAGAGGTTGTCGAGATCTCACGGAGATATGGATTGAAAGTCGATCCAGATGAGACTATTGAGAATCTATCGGTAGGTCTGCAGCAGAGAGTAGAGATCCTGAAGGCTCTCTACCGGAAAGCTCGGATCCTGATCCTTGATGAACCTACTGCGGTATTGACCCCTCAAGAGGTTGATGAGCTATTTGAGGTGATAAAAGCCTTGAGAGACAGTGGCGTCTCGGTGATCATCATTACCCATAAACTTGAAGAGGTCGTAGAGATCTCTGATCGTTGTTATATACTCAGAAGAGGAAAGCTTGCCGGAGAGAGACCGACAAAGGGTGCGACCAAAGCAGAGCTCGCGAATCTGATGGTCGGCCGAGATGTCGTATTGACCGTCTCTAAGGCCCCTCATCAGACACTCCCCGATCCCATTTTCAAGATCAACAATCTGACTGTCCTCAATGAGAAGAAGGTGAGAGCTCTAGAAGACTTCTCCATTGAGATAAGACCTGGTGAGATCGTAGGGATAGCCGGAGTAGACGGGAATGGTCAGTCTGAACTTGCAGAGGCTATCATGGGATTGATCCCGGTTGAATCAGGAGAACTGATCCATCAGGGTGAGGAGATCTCAAAACTCACGACTCGTGAGAGGATCTTCAAGAATATCTCATATGTCCCTGCTGACAGACAGCAGTTCGGATTGGTCCTGCCGATGACTATCGCTGAGAACATGGCGATCGGGTATCACGAAAAGAAACCCTATTGTAATGGTCTGACCCTTGATTATAACTATATCAATAGCTCCGCTGAAAAGCTCGTAGAAGCATTTGATATCAGGACTCCCTCGGCAATCGTCCCTGCAGGGAACCTCTCCGGAGGTAATCAGCAGAAAGTCATCTTGGCTCGTGAGTTCTCACGAGATCCTTCGTTCCTGCTGGTAAGCCAGCCTACACGAGGATTGGATGTCGGGGCTATCGAGTATATCCATTCACAGATCCTCTCGATGAGAGATCGTGATGTCGGAGTACTACTGATCTCATTAGAACTAGAAGAGATCTTTGCCCTATCAGATAGGATCCTCGTAATATACGAAGGTAAAGTCGTTAAAGAGCTTAATCCAGAGAAGACCGATGAGAAAGAGGTCGGACTCTATATGACAGGAGGAAACTAATATGAATATCAACAAGAAAATAAGACCTGTCATCACTGCAGCGTTGATCCTCCTTGCCTTCATGGGCGGATGGTCGGTCGTGATGGGACGTGTATGGGGGAATCTCCTTATATTGGCAGCCTGGATCGGTTATCTGGTCTTTGACCGGATAGTAGAGAAACAGGAAGAGCAGGGTATGCCCTTTCATACTCCATTTTTGAACTCCCTCATGCTTCTCCTTGCGATCTACGGTGGAGTCCTCTACCTGGGAGCCTATTTCTGGGGAGCATTCCTTCTGATCGGAGCCTTCCTGGTCTTCAGTCTAGAGAAACGACTCACCGAGGGGAAAGAGGCTCTGACAGAATCATTCAAGAAGAATCTGAAGAATCTGATGATCCCTATCTTCGGATTTCTCAGTGCCCTTGTTGTCGGTATGATCATCATGCTCGCAACAGGATATAACCCGATCGAATCATATGCCGCACTATTCTACGGTGGTCTTGTGAAGAACTGGAGCGTATCAGTACTGAATGCGACACCGTTGATCTTCACCGGTCTTTCGGTCGCATTCGCATTTCAGGCCGGGCTTTTCAATATTGGTGCTGAAGGTCAGTACTATATCGGTGCGATGGTCGCAACACTCCTCGGCCTGTATCTAAATCTACCACCATTGTTCACTCTTCTCATCATCATCATCGTTGCAGGAGCATCTGCTGCAGCATGGAACTTTGTCCCGGCACTCTTGAAGGTCAAGACCGGGGCTCATGA
>CAZLZY010000018.1:13929-15068 GCA_964564075.1 uncultured Spirochaetales bacterium | reverse complement strand
TGATAAGAAAGGAGTTGGTTGGGAGGATGATATCGATGATTTCTTCCCCGATTCCTACCGAACTCGATTTCTCATTCCACTCACCGATATCAATGAATTATATGATCTCAATAAAGTTATATCTTTACCAGAAAACAAAGAGGAAAGCTTCACCGAAGTCTCTAATGAAGATCTTTTCATAAAGGAAGATGTGCCGATAAGTGATTATCTTCTTAATACCACTGTATCAATTGATACAATAGATGGTAATTCTTATGACTGGGAACTTGATCCGGCAGTCGTATTTCTCGGCTATGATGTCATCGAGAACAGACCGTTCGGAATCAAATCTTATGATATCGAGACGGTCAGTTATGTCTTCCATGATGAGACTCTCTTCATCAGGACGACTGTCGCTGGTCCTATTGATCGTCTTGACTGGCGAGCCGCCTACTATATCGATATTGATAATAACAAAGAGACCGGCTACATCAATAAGAGCCATGGGTATGATATCATGATGCAGGGAGATGGGAATCTCTTTTCTCTAGAAGATGGATCAGAGCTAATCCCTATACTCATAGGAATGGTTCCTCTTGCTATCTCAAAAGCAGATAAGATGTCTATCGAATTTGCTGTCCCAGGATCGCTTTTCTCTCATTTCGGAGAACGGTTCAACCTATATGTCCGTTATGGATCGCAAGAGACTCGCTTCATGGACTTTGATGAATATGGTCCTGTAGGACTCTCTAAGTTCAATAAAGTATACCCAGAGACTACTAAAGAGCTCCCTTCATGGATCATCGTTATCTTTGGAGTCATCTTTATCATCATCCTGTATACTATGAATATAATAGCAAGCCGGAAGACTGCTAAGCGCAGAAAAGAACTTGATGAGAATTATGTTTTCATGGAGACAACTTCGAAAAAAGACGAAGAGGAGCATAACCATCAAGACTACGATATTGACTGACAATAACACCTTCATAGATAGATACTTCCTTGCAGAGCCAGGACTGTCTATCTATATCGAGGATGGGGATACAAAGATCCTCTTCGACTGCGGATACTCAGATGTATTTCTCAGAAATGCCCAGAAGATGCAGATAGATCTGACTACTATCGACTATCTTGTTTTATCACACAGCCATCTTGATCAT
>CAZLZY010000018.1:9479-13919 GCA_964564075.1 uncultured Spirochaetales bacterium | reverse complement strand
GATTACATCAAACTTCTCACGGAAGCGCGTCTTGAAGGTAGAGTTCCTATGACTCCAAAACTCGTAACCTGCCCCGACACCTTCACCCATACCCAATACACTGAGGTCGGGACAATAGGGTCTTTAATACCGTTAGAAAGGATCTCATCCTACTTCTCCCCTATCCTCTCTAAATTCCCTGTGGAACTATCTGCTCACTGTACCTTCTTAGGAGAGATCCCGAGAGAGACAACTTTCGAGCCGGTACCTGCCATCGGGAGGAAGGAGGGTTGCACTACCGATGATTCGGTACCTGAAGATTCAGCGATAGTATACAAAGGAGAGCAAGGGTTAGTGATCATCACAGGATGCTCCCATGCTGGGATCTGTAATATCGTGAACTATGCAAAGAAGGTGTGTGGGGATGACAGAATCCTCGATATCATCGGAGGTCTTCATCTGCATGACTGTGAGACATCCCAACTTGAAGGGACTCTTTCCTTCATCAAAGAGCTTGAACTTAACTCCTTACATGCCTGTCACTGTACGGGGCTAAAGGCCCAAGTGGCTCTATCTGCTGTAGCACCCATTCATGAAGTAGGTTCAGGACTGGTTCTCGAGTATTCTTGATCATTTTTTATGATAATCATTTACCTGATGTCTAATACATACTATACTTCTCTGGGGTACTTGAACAAGCTGTTCAAGTATTTCAAAAAATGAAATGAGTAAGAGTAAATAGGTGTCACATGGTTAAAATCGAAAATTGTATCTCTTTTAATACTTCTAACAGAACCCGTGCAGTCTCGGATGTGTTCAATGTAGTGCTGATCGCTAATGGCACGACTCGTGTCCAGTGGACGGCCCTCTATTTTATCGCTAATAATTCCAGAATCAATCAGTCTCTTCTATCAGAATTGTTGATGATCAAATCATCAACTGTCGTACGATTGATCGATAGGATGCGAAAAGAAGAACTTGTCATCAAAACCCCTTTGGATTCTGATAGGAGAAACACGCTCCTTACCTGTACTGAGAAGGGACAGATGCTCTATGAACAACTGCTCCCAAAGGTAGCAGAATTTGAAAAGAAGATCCTAAAGGATATTGAAGAGGACAATCTTCAGATCTGTTTGGATGTGTTAAAAAGAATGTCTCAGAATGCTCAGGTCGTGCAAGAGTAATCACGCTCTAACGAGTAGTACCGTTTCCCATAGAGTTGCCCCATTAGCACATGCAAGAGCCATCTGGTCTAGGTCTTTTCGTATCTCTCTAGGTCTAAACGCATGCAGGGCTCCCTGTACGAACACATTCCTGAAACCTAAAGATCCCCAGACATCTCTCATAGAGACCGCGGTATATCCTAGATTGTCTACGGTCTTCTGTTCACAGACTGCTATGCTCCCTGAGTATCTTGGTGCACCCTTTTGATGAACTTCTTCATATCAGGTGACATATCAAAGAGTATGTCGGGGAACCCAAGATCACTGCATCAGCTTCCCTTATCTTCTTATATAGTGGCTGCATATCATCTTTGAGGACACACCTGTTCGTCTTAGCACAAGCTTCACAACCATGGCAACCATCAACCTAGATGTATGATCTCACACGTATCTCCGGTAGCTTCAAAAGGTTTGATAGCCTCAGCAATCAACGCCGCGGTATTCCCATGCTGTCTTTTACTTCCGACTATTCCAAGTACCTTCATGATCTTCAGTTCCCTATTGATAAACCACGTGTGATACGTAGGAGGGGAGCATCTTCATCATATTTTGTCACCGATACCTCAGATCACCTGAAGTATTCTTAAGAGTTCCGAGTTTATTACCTACATGAAATATAGAGATCATCTTGCACAGAAAGCACTCGAAGTATACGACGGGAAACCTAGGGAAAGACTTGAGAAGCAGGGTTCCGAGGCTTTATCGGATCTTGATATCGTTACGATCCTTCTTGGTACTGGGACTAAGGACCAACCTGTTCAGCATCTAGCCTTCAAAGTATTGGAGATCATCACTGAAAAAGGAAGATCTTTAGCATCCTCTGATCTGAAGGCAGTGAATGGTATTGGAGATGCAAAAGCATCAGTGCTACTCGCAGCACTAGAATTGGGGAGACGTGTCTCCTATACGGCAAAGAAGCAGATCAATTTTCCTAAGGATATATACCCCATCGTACGACACTATGCCGATCGTCAACAGGAACACTTCATCAGGATATCACTCAATGGGGCACATGAAGTCATCTCAGTAGAGGTCGTATCGATAGGTCTTGTGAATCGGACGATCGTACATCCTAGAGAGGTATTCTCCACCCCTCTCAAAGAACGAGCAACCTCTATCATAGTAGCTCATAACCATCCTAGCAGGAACTTGATACCAAGCAAGGAGGATAGAGAGGTAACGACACGTCTAAAGGAATCTGGGAAGCTACTTGGAATCGAACTCTTAGATCATCTCATCTTCTCAGATGAGGCTTTTCACTCCTTCTTAGAGGCAGGAGAGTTATAGTAAGGCAAGTGACAATAGAATCCTACAGTTACACCCCGATAATCTATGATAATCAGCTGGTACAGAGAATTTGTTAATTTCTGCAAACAACCGCTTCCAGATCTCAGAAGATGATTGACGAATCATCGAAGAATCTGGAAACAGTTTATTCTCTTGTTCTTACTAGTTATTTCAGGAATTTAGATACAAATAGATCTTTTTGTTTCATTGCGATCATAAAGTGAGGATGACCAAATGGGAGTTGAACGGCTCCTGATCTTTTCCCGATTGGAATAAAACTTAAGGGCTTTGAAGGTTTGTATGGTTTTAAAGTTGCCGATGAATCCTTAATCAGACTGTTAATATTCTTTGCTGTCAAAGCAGCCTGCTTTCCCGCCAATACTCCCAATTTCAATTCTGGGACATCGTTGATATCACCGATAGCGAATATATTAGCATAACCTCTCACCCTCAGATCAGTATCCACTTTAACTGCGCCCTTTTCTGTCTTCTCGATTCCTGTCTCATCGAGCCATGTACTATTAAGACTCATCCCAACAGCTTTAAAGACCATATCAGCCTTAAAGATCTTTCCACTCTCATCACTCCATGAGCCATCGTCCTTCTCCGTTAATCGAGTGTTATTAATGATATTGACTCCCATCCCCTTCAATATCCTTTCAGAGCGGATAGTCATCTTCTCACTCAAGCCGTTGAGTATTCGAGGACTTCGATTTATTATGGATACTTTTTTATCACTCCACTTATAGGAGATCTCTCCAGCGAGTTCTACACCTACTGAGCCGCCACCTATGATCAGAACTGAATCAGCTTTACCTAATCTTGCTCCTTCTATTCCTACCTCTATCTGACGGGCAGCCATACTAGTCTCATTGCTTTTCAAATAGGGCCAACTCTTAAAGCTCGATCCCGTTGCTATTATGAGGTAATCAAAATCAATGTTAGTCCCATCTTCTAAATGGAGTTTATTCCCCTGTATGCCGGAGGCTCTTTTCATGACGTGTGTGATATCGGGAATAAGAGAAGAATACCTTTTTCTAATCGTTGGTGAAAAAGCTTCAGGCTCAACTAATGCTCTCAATTGAGCAAAGGGTACTTCTAGATATTCTTTTGGTTCTACTAAGATTATTTCTGCCAATCTATTCTTATTCAATGTATCGGCAAGTTGCTTTCCAGCGATCCCACCACCGACGATTACTATTTTTTTCATTTATTGATCTCCTATACTTTTACTTAACTTCTTCATGAGCTCTGATAATTCTATCTTCTCTGTTAACTCCATCCCACTGAATATATTGTCAACACATTGAGTATGTGCTGGGAAATATTCACTAATAAGGTTCTTTCCTTTTAGCGTTAGATCGACTTTTCTGCTTCTCTTATCTACTTCAGAGACCTTTTTTATGACCAGATTTGATTTTTCTAGATTCTTGATGACAAGATCCATATTTCCGCTTGAGGAGAGAGTCTTTTCAATGATCTCATTTATAGTGAGAGCTCCCTTGTGATACAGAACTTCAAGTACTCCAAATTGTTTTACGGTTATACCTTGTTCTTTACTATTCGGGATCAATACCTGTTCGATCGTTTTGACCATTCTTGAGATGATGATCATCATCTTCAAGTTTACCTTTGACTCTTCATTGCATGTGTTTTCCATAAAAAAAACGTATCCCCACGTAGGGATATAGTCAAGAAATAACTATGTACTTAAGTATATATTCTAGAATGGTAGGTTATCTATTCTTCGAACGTTCAAAGGATTTCTTGATCTTATGATAGTCACCTGAGAAGAAGGTGCACTCTTTGATACAGACAGAGCATCCTAGTGAATGGGAGAAGGAGACAGCACATCGTTTACAACTCTCACAGAATGAAGATATCCATCCATATGCATCATTATCGGTTTATTCGAAGTTGGTGACATTCGTAAAGACAGCAGCGATCCTCT
>CAZLZY010000018.1:2825-9469 GCA_964564075.1 uncultured Spirochaetales bacterium | reverse complement strand
GAGAGGGGCCAATCTCCTCCGATATCAGTAATCCATGGTGTCCTATCTGACCGAGTCCTGCTTTCTGAGCAAGAAGACCGTAGTTGACCTCGCCACCCAATACAAGACCAGCTTGAGCTGCGATACCTTGCTCTCGTAGATAACCTGTGATGCTATTCACGATCTTACCGAGCTCTGCATAGGTACGCCAAACCTCTTTACCCCAAGATCAAATGCGATCTTCTCAAGCTCTTGAGTGATCTCATGAGTAGTCTCTGTCTTAGTCAGGGGGATGTTCTTCTTCAGGCTCTTATAGGATAGTAGTACACGAAAGATTACTTTTATCATCTTCGTGATGACATGAGGCAGGTAGGGGATGACTCGAGCTTTATCACCATAGGTGAAGATGATCTCAGGGACGCTGAGACCTAGATGAGACTCCACTACGGGTTCTATAACAGGAAACCCTTTAGGAATATGATCTTTTATGTTCGGAACCTTTTTTGGGGGGGCATCACTCTGATGTGACCCTACCGCGAGCACTCTTCTTCTAGCTCTGGTTTCGTTTCTTATCCAATCTTCTTTGCTGGGCCCCTTTTGAGGGTCGTGTAGCTCTTCGCTTCACTGGTCTCTTCATAGCAACTACAATCAGATCGGCCATTCGCCGAACAGCCCGTTCACGGTTCTGTAGCTGTGATCGCTCTTCCTGGATTTGGAGATAGAGTTCACCTGTTGAGTTCATCCGGTTCTTCAGTTTCTCTTTGGCTCGTACCTTCTGAGATGCGCTGAGACAGGTGATGCTATCTATATTAAGAGTCAGCAGGACTTTGCTGTTCACCTTGTTCACATTCTGACCACCTGGTCCACTTGAACGGGCAAAAGTAAAGGTACCCCTTAACTCTATCTCTTCTTTTAGTATTTTCTCGTCCACGTTCTTTCCCTATTCTATGAGCCCTGTGAAAAGTACCGGCTCTACCTTGATATGTTCGGCATTCAACATACCACTCAATCTTTGTAAGGAGGATAGGATCATCATCTTTTCCCACTCATCAAGTTTCTCAAATTCCTCATAGAACTCCTCCTGAAGGAGTGTGGGATTAGTCTTGAGAACCTCTTCTGCTTTCTCAGTCAATTTGATGTACACTTTACGTTTATCGATACTGTTTCTCTGTCGTTTGGCAAAGCCCTGTTTCTCTAATCTATCAAGAATGCTCGTTACAGTCGCTTGTGACAGACTGACGTTTCTCGATATCTGTGATATAGGATTCTCTGAAGATTTCATGATCTCTTTAAGGATCATGAGCTGTGGACCTGTCAATCCATATCTTTTCGCTAGCTTCTTTGAATGGATATCGATCGCACGATCTATCTTCCGTAAAGCAATAAACACATCTTCTACTATCTCTAATTGTTCCATACGCACCTCAATCAAAAAATATTATATCACTATATACTCATTTGAAAATTATAAAAATTCTTTTAGTATTCTAACTATTAGTATTATATGTATTTCAAGACCCCATATGCCTGTTTTTGCCATCATTATGCATATTTTATCTATCAAATACCCTTATAACTCTATCTTTATTTCCGATTCACTTGACAATCTATACATGTTTTCTTTAGTATTGTAAATATTCTAACAACACTAATGAGGTAAAAAATGAAAAAAACATTACTTATAGCACTAACACTGCTCGTATGTATCCTTGCAGGTTTAACTGCAGGTGGACAGCAAGAAGCTTCTGGCAACCAAACTATCGTCTTTGGAGATGTATCTTGGGACAGCGTGCAGGTTCATAACAGAATCATGGGATTCATCATTGAGAATGGTCTTGAAGGTTATACAGCAGACTTCATTCCAGGAGATACCCTTCCAATACTTAATGGATTGATGCAGGGTGATATCGATGTAGATATGGAATCATGGCACTCAAACTTCCAGGAAGTATATGACAAAGGTATCGCAGAGAATAAGTTCGTAGACCTTGGACATAACATGCCAGACGCCCCACAGGGATGGTGGATTCCAAGATACGTAGTCGAAGGACCAGACGCTGTCGCACCAAATCTTAAGAGTGTAACAGACCTTCCTCAATATGCTCATCTGTTCAAAGACCCAGAAGATCCTTCAAAAGGTCTAATCTATGGTGGAGTAGCAGGTTGGTCACAGATGATGATCTCAGAGCAGATCTTCGCAGATAATAACCTTGAAGATACTTACAATCTCGGTATTGCAGGATCAAATGCTGCACTAGCAGGTACCATGGTCGGTGCCTATAAGAAGCATGAACCTTGGGTTGGTTACTATTGGGCACCAACAGCTATTCTGGGAAGACTTGATATGATCAGACTCCCAGGTTCAGAATACGACCCTGCTTTGGTAAATATCCTTGTTAACACTGCTCTTCTTAATACAGCACCAGATGTAGTTGAGATTCTTAGAGCCTATTCAACAACAGTAGATCAGAACAATGAGTTCTTAGCTAAGATGGACGCAGACTCTCTTACAGCAGAAGAGGCCGCTATATGGTTCCTCAATGAGAATAGTGATGTTTGGACCAAATGGGTATCTGCGGATGTAGCTAAAAAAGTACAGGCTGCACTATAGGAATGGAGATGGAACAAGAGACAATAGAACCATTGATCAAAATAGAGAACCTATGGAAGATCTATGGTAAAGACCCTAAGAAAGTCTTTCAGAAAAAACTAGAAAACGAAACAAAAGAGACTATACAGAAAAAGACCAATTGTATCATCGGAATGCGAAATATCAATCTGGAGATCAAGAAGGGAGAATTCTATATACTCATGGGCCTATCAGGAAGTGGTAAGTCCACCCTGATACGGGCCTTGATCAGCTTGATCAGTTCTACTTCGGGATCTATCACCATCAAAGGTGAAGAGATCACGAAGATGAACAATGAACAGATGCTCAAATTCAGAAGAGTTACCTTTGGTATGGTCTTTCAGAACTACGGGTTGCTCCCACATCAGACTGTCCTAGATAATGCATCCTATGGGCTGAAAGTCAAAGGAGTTCCTAAAGGTGAGCGATATGCTATAGCCATGAGAACTCTGGAAACGGTAGGACTCAAAGGCTGGGAAGACTATTATCCCGAATCCTTGAGTGGTGGGATGCAACAGCGCGTAGGTCTTGCTAGAGCACTTGCCAATGATCCAGATATCCTCCTGATGGATGAACCCTTCAGTGGATTGGATCCTCTTATCAGAAGACAGATGCAGGATGAGCTTGTAGAGTTGCAGGAGAATATGCAAAAGACTATCGTCTTTGTGACTCATGACCTTCATGAGGCCCTGAAACTTGGGGATCGGATTGCTATATTACGAAATGGAGAGGTCGTTCAGGTGGGAACTCCTGAAGAGATCGTCACCAACCCTGCAGACGCCTATGTAGAGGAGTTCGTGCAAGATGCATCACCTGCGAAGGTCATTACGGCAGGAAGCATCATGGATGCACCCTCTACGTTGATCTATGCATGGGAGGGCCCTAAGACAGCTCTTACCCTCATGCGTTCAAATAAACGTAAGGCCTCTTTCGTAGTCGACAAAAGACATAAATTCCTTGGAGTCATAAAAGAGAAAGAGTTGATACGTTTGGTTGACAGCGAGGATCGTCCAAAAACGATCCCGATGGAATCGATCAAGCCTATAACCTCAGTGACTGAAGATACTATCTTAGAAGATCTCTTCTCGATCGTATCTGAGAACCCCTACCCTATCCCTGTCGTTGATGAGAACGGCCGTTTCAAAGGTAAGGTGACCACTGACAATATATTCGAATCTATAGCACCTCCTGAAGGAGATATACATGATTGATTTTCCAGAGATCATTAACATACCATTAGCAAGAGTGGTGGACGCCATCATGGATTGGCTCCTTGTTAATCTTGACGGATTCTTTGACGCTGTTGGATTTCTCATCCTCCAGGTGGTTCTATTCTTCGAGAAGATATTCTTATACGTTCCCTGGTTCGTAATCGTATTAATTGTTGGCCTAGCTGGATGGAAACTCGTCGGGAAGCTGCGAACAGGAATCCTCTTTATGGTCCTTATGCTCATCATAGGAACCTTCGGTTATTGGGAACTTGCAATGAGAACCTTGAGTCTGGTTATCGCATCAGTCTTCTTCTCCCTACTTATTGGTCTCCCCACGGGGATCCATATGGCAAGAAGTGACAGAGCCCAGAAAATACTCCAACCGTTGCTTGACGGTATGCAGACTATGCCGAGTTTCGTCTATCTGATACCTGCACTGATGTTCTTCGGGATGGGAAAGGTCCCTGCTATGTTCGCTACGATCATCTATGCTGCCCCACCGGTCGTTCGTTTGACCAATGTGGGAATCAGAACAGTAGATAAAGAGGCTGTCGAGGCTGCTAAGGCCTTTGGAGCTACTCCGAACCAGATTCTTTTCGATGTCCAACTCCCTCTAGCAAAACCAGCTATCATGGTCGGGATCAATCAGACTACGATGATGGCACTAGCGATGGTAGTCATCGGATCTATGATCGGTGCAAAAGGACTCGGAATGGAAGTCCTCTTAGCAATCAACAGGATCGAGGTAGGAAGAGGCTTTGAAGCCGGTATCTCTATCGTATTCCTAGCGATCATCATCGATAGGATCACTCACTCGTTATCAGTTAAGAAATAATAGGATTATCGTATCATAACATAATAAAGGCGAATGGAATCAAAATGATCCATTCGCCTTTTTCATGTTTACACCCTAAAATCCCGCAAGTCATACAGAGGGTAGAACCTCCGGCCAAAATAGGCATAGAGGTCCTTCTCTTTTCTAGAGACCTCTCCCCATGAGAAGGATGTCTAGGACTTTGACAGCATTCAATAATATCAGAGAACATCCCTGGGTTTTAGGTAATACTCACCATATTGTCACATCCCATGGTGAGCCTCCAGAACAGAAATCCCCAACGTACGATTATTTCAGTAGATTCCTTTACAGCCATACGTTCTCATTGATTACTCTCTCCTTTAAGGAGAGAGAGAGTATTCTCTCTGTTGTCTTAGTATCTTAGAGTTTGGTTTGACCTTTTCTCAGGACTCCGGTCTCCTAAAGGGTTTTACCGGCTGACCGACGTTCCAAAAGTTCCTGTAGGACCTCTCTGTCTAGGGGGTTTTTCCCTTGAGAGGGGAGTATCCGGCTGATATCCGTAAAATCAGAAGGATTGATGACAACCTCCAGACCGAAGGAGGTAGGAACCCTGATACTGTTCTCACCCGCCTTAACGTGCCGGCCATCTGGGGCCAAGGCTGCAGTTCCCGAAGCGTGAATCAATTTTCTATTTTCCAGCCTTTGTGTCCTATCCTTCACGCATACACTTCTACAGAATCCGCAGACAGTATAATATAACCATTCTGGATCAAAGACAGATCTTCTATAATCCGCAAAGGCGTTCTCCCCGTCCTGCATTTGAGGATCGAATTTCTGAAGGGAGATACAAAGAGCATCAACGTCCAGTTTCTTTTCAGGTAGTGGGGTTGCCAGTCTATAGGGGCTCCAGTTTGACCAGGCTCCCCGGGGAGACAGACCCTCATACCCGGTGCAGCCAATCCAGCAGCAGGTATTGGGTTGCTTCCGGCTTATGGTTTCCGTAATTCCGGCGACCGTTACGGTACAGGACTCACGGGGATGTATCATGCCTACCGGACATACGAGCGAGCACATTTTACAGCCGTCGCAGGGATTTTCTTCACACAGAGGATCTTCTTCCAATACCGCGTCGGTAATCACGCTGCCCAGTTCCACAAGAGCACCATATTCATGAGTCATGAGATTGCCGCTCCATCCAAGCCGACCCAGACCGGCAGCTACTCCAGCATACCTGTGGGAAAACTCGGGATGAAATTCGGTCATCTCCGTAATATCGGAAGCTCCTTCTTCGGGAAGGAAGTTGTTGTTGATGTCCACATTCAACGCACGGTATCCAAGACTCTCAAGGGTCTGAACCAGCGAGTCTCCAATGGTATACAATCTTTGTGCAATTTCTTTTCTATCTTTACCATGTGGTTCCCAATTCTTCTTTCCAAGAAAATCGGCAGTCTTGTTTACATCCAGGGCCAGAGCAAAGGTGATGATCGAGCGGGCACTAGGCATAAGAGCTGCCGCATTTCCGGAGGGAGGTGAATCGGCCAGTCGTTCTACGGATGAGATACCCGCAAGCTGGGCTCCCTGCTGGAGGGCTTGTTGTTTTATTTGAAGGGAAAGATTTTTCATATACTTCATTATAGTATAAAATTGAGTTTTTTCATATCGGTTGTGCCTGAGAGTGGAACATCATACTCAGCACACTACAGTAAAGGCGAATGAGATCAACTTGATCCATCCGCCTTCTTCGTATGAGAACGATATACCTGTTAGGTCTAAGCCTCGTGAACATGTCCATGTTCAAGTTCTTCAGCAGATGCCTCTCGAACTGAAACGATCTCGATCTCGAAGTTCAGAACCTTTCCAGCTAGTGGGTGGTTCCCATCAAGAACGATAGTCTCTTCTTTGACTTCAGCAACAGTCAGCACCTGGACTGTCCCATCTTCATTCTGAGCCTGTACGGGCATACCGACCTGAAGTTCTAGATCATCCTGAAACAGGTTCTTAGCTACTTCACCGATAAGCTGATTGTTAT
>CAZLZY010000018.1:0-2815 GCA_964564075.1 uncultured Spirochaetales bacterium | reverse complement strand
CCATAGCCCTCTTCAGGTTGTACGGTCACTGAGAGTTTATCACCATCAGTCTTTTCTTTAAGTCCTTTCTCTAATCCGGGAATGATCATCCCTGATCCATAGATGAAAGATAATGGATCTTTGCCCTCTGATGAGTCGATCGTGATCGCCTGATCATCAGTCAGGGTATAGTGCATTGCTACTACACTGTTCTCAATAATATTCATTTTGTCTCCTCTGTTTTCGTATCATACCTTCTATTCTTAGCCCTACTATATAGTTAGGACCAAAGGAATAATACAACGACTGTACCCTATCAAGAATTATTCATAATGAAAAGAGCAAAACTCAAGGTTATCGGACTATTTATGATTATCGAGAGTGCCTTGAGCTAAGGACTGCAAGAACCTCTTCCATCGTGTATTCTTTATGTGCGAGTAATACAAGAAGATGATACATAAGGTCTGCTGCTTCACCTAAGAAGAGATCCTTGTTATCATCCTTAGCTTCGATGACTAGCTCTACAGCCTCTTCTCCGACTTTCTGTGCGATCTTGTTCACACCTTTGTCAAACAGATGGTTCGTATATGAGCCTTCGAGTGGATAGGTCTTCCTATCTCTGATCACTCCCTCAAGATATGCGAGGAACTCGATCCCTTCATGTTCTTGAGGATTATTAGTCTCTTCAAAACAGGTATCATCACCAAGATGGCAGACAGGACCTGCAGGTACTGCTGAGATAAGGAGGGTATCTCCATCACAATCAGCCTTGATATCACGGAGGTTCAGAACATTTCCAGAGGTCTCTCCCTTCGTCCACAGCGTCTCTCTGCTTCTAGAGTAGAAAGTTACCAGTTTTGTATCTAAGGTCTTCTGTAGGGACTCCTCATTCATGTAGGCAAGCATCAATACCTTATGGGTCACGGCATCTTGTACCACAGCAGGGACCAATCCCTTAGAAAAATCAACCTCTCTATTTCCAATCTTCATCTTATCTCCTCCTATAGGTCCTTAACGAACAGTCACACCATTCGATCGTATATACTCTTTCAGCTCTTCGATATCAATCTCATGAAAGTGGAAGATACTTGCAGCTAATGCTGCATCTGCTTCACCCTCTTTGAAGATATCGACAAAGTGATTCATCGCACCTGCACCACCTGAGGCTATTACAGGGATCGACAAGGCTCTACTCACCTCTTTTGTCAATTCTACGGCAAATCCATCTTTTGTTCCATCATGATCCATCGAAGTCAACAGGATCTCTCCTGCTCCTCGAGATTCAACCTCTTTCACCCACTCCATGGTCTTGATCCCGGTAGGGGTCCGTCCACCATGGACATATACTTCCCAGAACTCCCCATTGAACTTGGTATCGACAGCACAGACGACACACTGTGAACCGAATTCCAATGCCATCGCATCGATCACATCAGGATTCTTGACAGCCTCACTATTTATCGAGATCTTATCAGCTCCAGATTCGAGCATGACTCTCACATCATCTACACTCCGTATCCCACCACCGACAGTGAAGGGGATATTGATGTGTGTTGAGATCCTCTTCACCAGTTCAGAGAGGGTTTTCCTTTTCTCTACCGTCGCAGTGATATCGAGGAAGGTAAGCTCATCAGCTCCCTTTTCAGCATACAGGGCTCCGAGTTCTACCGGGTCACCGGCATCACGGAGGTCAACGAAGTTGATACCCTTCACTGTTCTACCATCTTTGATATCGAGACATGGTATGATTCGTTTTGCTAACATCTATCACTCCTACAGGCAACTTGCCTGGAATTCCGCTAGTTCCAGCAGCGAGATCCTACCCTCATAAATAGCTTTACCGACGATGACTCCTGAAAGTCCCTGTCCATAGAGCTTGATGATATCATCTAGGACCGATACCCCGCCGCTTGCGATGAGTTCCAACTCTTCGAAACCTGCAGCGAATACACGGGAGGATATCTTCTCATAGAGTTCATAGGAGGGGCCGTTTAACATCCCATCTCGGGATATCTCAGTACTGATCACCTGAGTGATCCCCTCTTTCATATATGAGAGGATCAGATCCTCTCCACTCACATCTGAGGATTCCTGCCATCCAGATACCGCAACAAAACCATTATTGACATCAGCACCGAGAATAAGCTTTTGTGCTCCATACTTCTCCAACCATCTGAGAAAGGTCTCACGATCCTTCACTGCGATCGAACCTCCGGTGACCATAGCAGCACCACTTTCGAATGCTACATGAATATCTTCATCACGCTTGATCCCACCACCGAAATCAACGATCAAAGAGGTCTTAGAGGCAATAGCCTCAAGGACACTCTGATTGACGATCCCTCCGGATCTCGCTCCATCAAGATCCACAAGATGTAATCTCTTTAATCCGATATCCTCATACTGTTTAGCGATCTCAAGCGGATCTGCTCCATATACTTTCTTCTGATCATAATCACCTTTTGTCAGTCTGACACAGGCTCCATCGATCAGGTCGATCGCTGGTATTATCGTAAAACTCATATTCCTATCTCCATTAACAAGATGTCAAAAAATTATTCAATATCCGTGCCCCAACAGTCCCACTCTTCTCCGGGTGAAACTGTACCCCATAATAGTTCTCTTTATGCAAGGAGGCACTGAAAGGTAGACTATAATCACAGACGGCGATCGTATCAGCACCTGCAGCTGCATAGTAGCTATGTACAAAATAGACATACTCATCTGCAGTGATCCCGTCAAACAAGGGGGTTTTGAGTGAATTCAAGGTATTCCATCCCATATGAGGGACTTTAAGGTCGGGGGGAAACAATTTAACCTGCTCATCAAAGATCCC
>CAZLZY010000017.1:2494-15475 GCA_964564075.1 uncultured Spirochaetales bacterium | reverse complement strand
TGCAAAAGCACAGAAGGCCCCGTGTGTACAGGTATGAGAATCTCCCATGATGACGGTGAAACCTGGTCGTACGAATCCCTTCTCAGGGAATAACGCATGACAGACTCCATTGGCTCCGATATCAAAGAAGTCCTTGATAGCATGTCGTTTTGCCCAAGCTCTCATGATCTTGCCCTGTTCTGCTGTCTTTGAGTCTTTTGCAGGTGTGACGTGATCGATCACGGCCTTGATCTTATCGGGGTCGAAGACCCGATCCTTACCTCGTGCAACAAGATCATTGATCGCTATTGGCGTCGTGATCTCGTGACAGAATACTCGGTCCAAAGAGAGAATGCTAATGTCTGCTCCCTGTCTATCGATCAGGTGTGCATCAAAGATCTTTTCTGCTACTGTCTTTCCCATATCTGCTCCTATATGTTTTCGGATATCTTCTATCCGTGTATTACCCTTCGTTATTGAACACTCTCGGTGGTGAGATTATCCAGATTGCCTTCAACTTCGTATCACTCAGATTCTTCAACGTATGTGGGATGTGAGAAGAGAATGATACACTATCACCAACTTCCAATGAATAGAGTTTGTTCCCATAGATCAGTTGTGCAGTTCCCTCTAGGATGATACCCATCTCTCTGCCGGGGTGGCCGAACTCATCATTACCTCTTTGTCCATTTGCTTCGATAGTTAATTCTAAGGTCTCGAATGCAAAAGCCTCATTAGAATCGATAGGAGGTGAGAGCCTTTCATAACTCACCTGCTGTAGACTCAGATGATCACGATCCTCTTTATGAACGATCTTCACCTTTCTCGGTTTCTGCAGGTCTTTGAACAGATACTCCAGATCGATATCAAGCTCATCTGTAATAGCTATGAGTGTATCAAGAGAGGGGGAGACTCGATTGTTCTCTATCTGAGAGAGAAGGCTTGAACTCACCCCGATCTTCTCTGAAAGAGATTTCAGTGTCAGCTTCTGTCTCTCTCGGACCTTCTTGATCTTCTCTCCGAATCTATAGGTCTCTTTTTTTTCTGACATGCTGCTTATCCTACTCTCTATGCAAGTTTACAAATACTGAATATGTATAAGTATTTATAAATATTTGAAAGAGCTTTGTCAATAAAGGATAGGGGAAATTCTAAAGTTCTCTAAGAAATGTAGTATATTAATAGCACGATAAACTAGGAGGCGCGTATGTTTGTATCACATAGAGATGATATTGAGAAGAAGAAGCTTGAAGTAGCTTCGATGAAGGGAGTCACGAAACAGATTCTTGTTGGACCTCATGAAGGTTGGGACGATCATGTCATGCGTATGTTCACCTTAGAAGAGGGTGGATATGCTCCAAAGCATTCACATGATTGGCCTCATATCGTCTATGTTGTTGAAGGTGAGGGGATTCTCTACTTTGAAGGGGAAGAACATGCTATAAAGGCGGGTTCTACAGCCTTTGTTGATAGCAATAAAGAACATCAGTTGAAGAACAACGGATCTCGTCAGTTCGTCTTTCTCTGTATTGTTCCAAGAAGAGGGGATTCCGTATAGATAACGAACGGCTTCTTGAAGAAGAAGCCGTCTGGTATCAGGTTTATGGGAGTAGAATGTCTTTGATAGCCTTCTCGAAGCTCTGCTTCGGTCGGGCGCCCATAGATGCCTGAGGCTGACCTTCCATCGGTACGAAGAGGATGGTAGGAATACTTCTGACTTCGAACAGCTGTGCAAGTTGCTGCTGATCTTCGGTGTCCACTTTGTAGATATTGATCTTTCCTTCATAATCTTTAGCAAGCTCTTCAAGTACTGGAGCTACCATCTTACAAGGTCCGCACCAGTCTGCATAAAAATCTATGATACAGGGTTTGTCCCCTGCAAACTTCCATTCGCTTCCTGCTTCAAAATCAAATACCTTTTCTTTGAATGTCTCTACTGTTAAATGTTCCATGTTTATCTCCTGTTCATGTTAATCTGCTTTTCTATTACCTTATTAAAATAATAATAATTCAAAAAAAGTCAAATCAAAAAGGAAAGTTGTTAAAAAATGTATTCTATAAACACTTTTTTATATGATACCATATAATCACTCATAACAAGTATAAGAAAATTGTATAGAGATGAGCATTGAGGAGAGAAGAATATGAAGAGCTATCTTAAAATATTGATAATTATGATGAGTGTGATCGCCTTCCCACTCAGTGGAGCCTCCCTACTAGATGGTCTCAGTTCGCATGATGAAGGAAATGCAACGATCGGTGGAGTCAATGGATATATCGTGATACCCAGTGCTGAACCGGCCTGGTCGTCAAACGATTCGATGGTGACCGTAGGGTACTCAGCGAATCTATCTAATTCCTTCAGCCATCTTCCCTATCTTCAATTGGGTCTTAACAACAACTTCGAGTTCGTACTTTCAGCAGATATAGCGGGTGATGCAGCACTCCTACTTAATGGTAAATGGCGTATCGATAAGAAGGGTTCTCGTTCCCTGGCTTTGGGGTTCAATGGACAACTTCTTGGTATCCCTTCTGCTGTTGAATGGGCCCTGCAGATCTATGCGGCTTCGACTTTCTCAAGTACCTTCATCGATTGGCCTTCAAAGACAACTTTGATGCTAGGGTATACGATGAGTAAGAATCTCACGACTGATATAGACTATGGTATGGGTTATCAAACACCGTTTATGAAGGACTTCTTCAATGAGAAGGTAGCCTTTGTCTTTGATTTTGGGAATATATCCTATTCTGCTGATCCGAATGCGACTGATGCTTCTCGTAGGGGGATGGTGAATATGGGGTTGAGACTGTTACCTATCACTCTAGCAGATCAGATCTATCTCTCGGGAGACCTCAGAGCACTGGATCTTCTCGATGCCTCAGATAGGGCTTTGAGCATAGGGATCGGACTTTCCTATAAGCCATAATAGTTATTACATGAATTGATATTCATGTAATAAGATGCATATATATTGACAATCTCTCCTATCTTCAGTACGGTGTTTGGTGAATTCATTAAAAACGTGAGGTATTGAAGTGGGAAAGCTTAATTCTTGGCGAATATTGACTAATCATGCACGGATCCTCCTGTATCTGCTTAACAACCCGACAGCTCGGGTACGAGTTATGGCAGAGAAGTTAGGGATCACCGAACGTGCTGTGCATAAGATCCTTTCTGAGTTAGAAGAGGAAGGATATCTGAGGCGGAGAAGAGAAGGGCGACGGAATAACTATCAGCTGAATCTCTCTTCACCTGTCACGATCGATCATGATCATGAGCTCACTGTGCGAGCTCTGCTCAGGCGATTGAGCGACCAAGACATCTGCAGACCAGCGATCTTCCTTGATCGTGATGGGACTCTTATCGAGGATGAGGGCTATATCTCCTCTCCAGATGATATTCATCTCTTTCCAGATACTATCTCTTCTCTACAAAGGATCTCGAATGATTTTGATCTCTTCGTGGTCACGAACCAATCGGGGATCGCTAAGGGGTTAGTCACCGCAGATGATGTAGATGTGGTGAACTCTGTCCTAGATACTCAGCTCAAAGAGGCTGGGATCGAGATCAGGAGATGGTATGTCTGTCCCCATGACCATGAAGACAACTGTGATTGTATGAAACCGAGACCACGATTCATGCTTGAAGCTTCCAATGAATTCAGAATAGATCTTTCAAGATCCTTTGTGATCGGTGATCATCCACATGATGTCCTCATGGGGAATGAGTATGGGGTCACAGGGCTCTATCTTCTTACCGGTCATGGTGCGAAACACTCTGCAGAGGTTCCTGAGGATAAGCTCCTCTTTCATAGTATTGGTGATGCGATTAGTTGGCTTGAGGTCCATAAAGAGGCAAAGAGCTCTCTCGAAGCTGAGATAGAAGAGGGAGTCCATGCCATACAAACTGGAGGCCTGACTGCTTTTCCGACAGAGACTGTATATGGCTTAGGTGCCGATGCCCTAGATAAAGAGGCTGTGAAGAAGATATTCGCAGCAAAACAGAGGCCCTTTGAGGATCCTCTCATATCCCACGTCTCAAGTAGAGATATGGTAGGCCCCATGGTAGCAGAGTTACCGCAGAAGGCTGTAGCTCTTATGGATGCTTTCTGGCCGGGACCTTTGACATTGGTGTTTAAGAAATCTGATAAGGTACCAGATGCAGTGACAGCCGGTAATCCTACGGTTGCCATCCGAATGCCAAGCCATCCAGTAGCCTTGGAGCTCATCAGACGATCAGGGCGACCGATCGCAGCTCCGAGTGCAAATACCTTTGGGAAGACCAGTCCAACAACCGCACAGCATGTGATCGATCAGCTGGAAGGTAAGTTCGATGCGATAATCGATGGTGGAGCATGTAGGGTCGGAGTCGAGTCCACCGTGCTCTCTCTTGTCGGTGATATCCCCCTCTTGTTACGTCCTGGTGGGATCACGATAGAAGAGATAGAGGGAGTGATCGGTCCGATCTCGGTAAAGCCCTCGAAGAAGGAGTTGGTCTTTGATAGCCCGGGGATGTTCCCCTCTCACTATGCTCCGAAGACACCTATGCTCATGGTCGATGATCCCTCTCTTTATGCGCATGAGACCCATATTGCTATCATGTTGTTCAAACCCTCAGAAGTTGAGTATTCAGGAGAAGTGTTCATCTTGAGTAATGAGGGTGATCCTGCTGCAGCTGCTGCAAGATTATATGAGACTATGAGACGGATCGATAGATCGGACCTACGTCTCATCGTTGCAGAGAGACTACCTGAAACAGGTATGGGCGTCGCGGTGAACGACAGGATGAGTAGGGCTGCTACTCCTTAGGGGAGCGATATAGCTAGAAGGGTGGATATTCTTTTGAAATAGGGTATCCTCATGTGTAAATGATCCTAAGTAGAGGGAGGTACTCACATGCTCAAAGAACACCAGAAGGCTACGATCAAGGCCTATGACAACTCAGCAGAGAAGTTTGAAAAGACCATAGCTCAATATGATAACTATGATGAGACCTATGATTATCTCGTTGAACAGCTACAGGATGGTGATGCGATTCTTGATCTTGCCTGCGGGCCTGGGAATATCAGTGGATATCTTTCACGAAGAAGAGTGCTTACCATCACGGGGTACGATCTTTCGGTGAAGATGTTAGAACTTGCTAAGAAGAGTATGCCTCACGGTATGTTCCTAGAACGATCGATCATCAGTTTCACGAGTGAGGAACCGGTCGATCTTGTGATCAATGGCTTTGGTTTCCCATATCTTCAGGATGATCAGATCGATCAGTCACTTGAATCTTCATATAAAGCCCTTAACGCACATGGCCTACTCTATATCAGCTTCATGGATGGTGATAAAGAGGGTTTCGAGACCACCTCCTTTCATACTGAGGATGAGTTCTACCTCCTCCATCATGATAAAGATCGGATCATCGATAAGCTTAGAGGACAGGGTTTCTCGATTAAGATGCAGTGGAAGCTCGGGTATGAAGAACCCGATGGTACTATTACTGATGATATCATCATCATCGCAGAAAAAGGATAACCACTGTACTGCTTTCCTCTATGACATCCTCATATGTTACTGTTATGCTAAGATAAAAGGTATGGGAAAAAGCTGAACAATAATATTAGGAAAACCAGACTTGCTAAATATGGCTTTTTAGAGTTTACTAATGATATAAATAAAAATTTAGTTTATACATCTGGAGTAAGAATATGAACGATTCACATAATGATGAGAATTTCGCAGAACTCTTTGAACAAAGCATGACCGATCTGAAGCCCTTAGAACCCGGACAGATCCTTGAGACTGAGATCGTATCAATCTCTGGTGGTTGTGTCTTCTTGCAATTGAGGGGAAAGAGTGAAGGTCAGATCGATGCAGAAGAATTGACCGATAAAGATGGGAATATGACAGTGAAAGTCGGTGAGAAGATCAAAGCCTACTTTCATTCTGCAAAGAATGGAGAAATGCTCTTTACCACCAAGATCAGCGGAGAAAAAGCTGGAAACGCTGTACTCGAGACAGCCTTCTTGAAAAAGATCCCGATCGAAGGTTTTGTAGAAAAGGAGATTAAAGGGGGGTACGAGATCACTATTGGTGATACCCGAGCCTTCTGTCCCTATTCACAGATAACCCTTCACCGAGCAGAGACTGCTGAAGATGTTGTAGGTACTAAAAAGACTTTCAGGATCATTGAGTATAAGGAAAATGGACGTAATCTTCTACTTTCTCGTAGAGTCATCTTAGAAGAAGAGCGAAATGTACAAGTAGAGATCCTCAAAAAGACCCTACATGAGAACATGAAAATAACGGGTACGGTCAAATCACTCCAAGATTTTGGAGCTTTTATCGATATTAGCGTGGTTCGTGCGTTATTACCTATCTCAGAGATCAGTAGAGAACGAGTGACTGATCTGCACAAGGTGTTAGCGGTAGGACAGGAGATCGAGGCCTCTATCATCAAGTTGGA
This sequence comes from uncultured Spirochaetales bacterium, assembly GCA_964564075.1. Lineage (GTDB taxonomy): Bacteria > Spirochaetota > Spirochaetia > CAKZLE01 > CAKZLE01 > CAKZLE01. The sequence continues at coordinate 9,039 of CAZLZY010000017.1, read as the reverse complement.
TTGGAAGAATGAGCGGATAACCCTCAGTATGAAAGCATTACTTGCAGATCCTTGGGATACCATCAATTCAAACTATTCAATCGGTTCAAAATATAAAGGTACTGTAGCAAAAATTACCAGTTTTGGAGCTTTTGTTACTTTAGAACCAGGTTTGGATGGTCTTATCTATATTTCAGACCTGCCTGGTGATAGTCGTGATGCTGACCCTAGTGAAGCTTTGAAACAGGGGCAGAGTCTTACCGTTCAGATCACAAGGATTGAAAGTGGGAAAAGAAGAATGTCTTTGAAACCAGTCTCTTCTATTGAAGAAGATAATGAGTATCTACAGTATATGGAACCAGAGACTGACACCTATAATCCTTTTGCTGAACTCTTCAAAGACAAAACGAAAAAGAAGAAATAGATCTATCGAACGACTCGTAGTGATACGGACTGATCGTAATAGTTTAATAGACGTATGAGGTACCCAGGAGCTTGAGAAGCATCTCATTCTGGGTACCTTGTCAGACTTCAATGGAAAGAAGATACTCCCCATTTCGAAAATAAGTTTAACACTATTCACTTGACGACCACTGGATCACTCCATTACATTGAGAGAAGGTAATACAAAGTATTACTTTCCTTAGGAGCCAGATATATGAAAAAAGAGAGTGTCATATCCTTTAAAGCAGATCAGAAGCTATCTGATATCCTGCAGAATATACCAAACAGATCCGAGTTCATCCGTAAAGCCATTCTAGAAGCCCTAGATGCCACCTGTCCTCTGTGTAAAGGCAGTGGGATCTTAACAGCCTCTCAGAAGGAGCATTGGGATGAGTTCTCCCATGATCACCATATTGGACAGTGTGAGGGTGGTTGTGGAGAGAATATCCTCTTCTGTGACCATCAGTACCATTCACATAAGAAGAGGGATGAATAAGATGAGAAGGATCCTTATAGTACTCTTACTGATGATACCGCTCTGTGTGTATGCAGGTGGGAACACAGAGACTCCGGAAGAAGAAGATGATGCTCAACTGAAGATCGTGGTATCTGTCCTACCTCAGACCTATCTTGTTGAGTCGATAGGTGGGGATAGGGTATCTGTAGAGGTAATGGTACCTCCCGGAAAGAACCCCTCCACCTATGAACCTACACCGAAACAGGTGCTGAACATAGGTGATGCAGATGCTTTCATCACTATTGGTGTCGCATTCGAACATGCCTTCATGCCGGTGATAAAGAAGAATCTCCCTGATCTTCGGATCATTCCTGGTGATACGGGGATCCTGAAAAGAACGATCGAAGATCATGATCATGAGGAGTCCGAACATGCAGAGGCTCTTGATCCTCATATATGGCTCGATCCTCTTCTGATGAAGATACAGGCAAGAACGATCGTTGATGTTCTCATCTCCTTGGATAACGAAGGAAGGGAAGCTTATGAAGCTAGGTATAACGAGACGATCGAAGAGTTGGATGCTCTACATCAAATGATCTTAGAAGCTACTTCAGACTTGAGGGGTACGACCCTCTTTGCCTACCATCCTGCATTCGGCTATTTTGCGGACCGTTATGGGATGGAGCAGGTAGCTATAGAGACGGGAGGGAAGGAACCTACTCCTGCACAACTTGAGAGGGTCATAGAACAGGCTTATGATGAAGCTGTTCGTGTCATCCTCGTACAACCTGAATTCCCTATCGCTAGTGCTGAGGTCGTAGCAAGAGCGATTGGAGGATCTGTCATACCGGTCTCTACACTGCGTTCTGACTATATAGAGAGCATGACTGAACTGGCCCAGGCTATTAAAGAAGGAGGACAGTATGAGTGATCCTGTTGTGATTTCCGCTAAGCATATCTCATTCTCCTATGGGAGTAATCAGATATTCAAAGATCTGAACTTCCAGATCAGAGCCGGTGAGATGGTGACGATCGTAGGACCGAATGGAGGGGGGAAGACCACACTCCTTGAACTGTTATTGGGCTTCATAGAACCTGCAGCAGGATCCCTCTCGATTCTTGGGAGTAGAGCACAAGATGCCTCTTCCCATTTGGGCTATGTTCCTCAGTATGCCAAGTATGATGAGAAGTTCCCAATAACCGTATTGGAAGTGGTTCTGATCGGTCGGATCAGGAAGTTCTTCGGTTTCTATACCCAAGAGGATAAGGTGAAAGCTTTTGAAGCAATGGATCGGGTAGGTATCGCAGATCTTGCTAAGAAATCATTCTCTGAACTCTCAGGTGGGCAGAGACAGCGTGTTATGATCGCAAGGGCTCTCGTTGGGGACCCCGAGGTTCTTCTCCTTGATGAACCTACGGCTAATATCGATGCGTTCATGAGTCAACGGTTTTACTCCCTTGTCGAGGAGATCGCAAAGGAGAAGACAGTCCTTTTCGTCACCCATGATACCGGATATGTCACGAAGTTCACTGATCGAGTCTTCTGTATAAACAAAGGCCTGCATGAACATCCGGCCGATGCGATTCCAGGTTCTCTGATCAACGACGCCTATGGTCATGAGGTGAAGAGTATCAGACATGATATCAAACTCGAGGAACATGAGGTGATCAGATGATAGAGTTCTTTCAAGCTATAACCAATCCGACAGTCCCTTTCATCAGATATGCTTTGATCGCAGGGATACTCTCCTCGATCGCTTTTGGTATGGTGGGCTCCTATGTCGTTGTCAGGCGTATTACCTATATCGCAGGGGCGATAAGCCATGCAGCACTTGCAGGGCTTGGAGCGTCTGTCTATTTTAGTACAGTCTATTCGATCACCTGGTTGACCCCGCTCACCGGTGCGATGGCTGCGGCTGTCCTCTCTGCCTGGATCATCGGCTTCGTGACACTCTATGCCTCTGAACGTGAAGATACTGTGATAGGTACGATATGGGCTGTAGGGATGGCTATAGGGCTCATCTTCATCGCGAAGACCCCAGGGTATATGGATCCCATGAGTTATCTCTTCGGGAATATCCTACTGATCGGAGGGCAGGATCTCATACTCATCACTATCTTGAACATCATCGTGGTAGCGATCGTCATCCTCTTCTATCCTCAGCTGAAAGCTCTCAGTTTCGATGAACCCTATGCCAGGACGAGAAATGTTCCGACAGGATTCTTCACACTACTATTATTGACTCTCACGGCCTGTACTGTCGTATTGATGGTATCTACTGTCGGTATCGTCATGGTCATAGCTATGCTGACCATCCCTGCTGCTACAGCAGGTCTCGTCGTGAAGAGATTATCATTGATGATGGTACTTGCTAGTCTCTTCTGTGCCTTCTCGAATACGGTGGGGTTGGGAGTGAGCTATGTATTAGACCTTCCTACAGGGGCCACCACGATCTTGATCAGTGGGACTCTCTATGTTCTGATACTCTTATGGAAACAGTTCTCTAAGAGAGGACGAGCCTCATAGGATGAGACCTACAGAGCGTAGTTCCGTAATGATCTTCTCATCATATTCAGATATCCCGGTAGTATCTCTCAGCTCATTGATGACCTGTACTCTCTCTTTATCTGCATAGTAGATAGCAGGTCCCTCATCAGTGATATAGGTGACGAGTGTTACCGGATCTTCTTCAACTAATCCATGAATATCATGAAGGTTCATGACTCCCTGCTCGCAGAGATCAATGATGACTAACGGGTCATAGGTATAGGAGTTCATCGTGATCGAGGGGTTTATGACTGTACCGGAATCCTCTGAAAGAGCTAACTCGAATACTCGGTTGTTCTCTTCCCAGAAATAGGTGATCAGATCGATCGCTAGGGAGGTTAGGTGCGAGATCTCAAGAGAGGTGAAGACTGAAGCGACAGCCGCTTTCTGGTATTCATAGGGACTCATCTCCTCGATTGGATCTGGAGCGGTGATGAAGAACTCAGATGGAGTCACTTCTGTGCTCTGCAAGATGATATCGAACCAGGTGACTGCTTTCCCTTGGTTATAGAAGATATCGACCTTCTTCACGAATTCTGTAGCCTGTCTCATGTCATCTTCTGAAAAGGTCGGGGTAGAACTCACGAGCCATGAGTTATCCATATCATATGACATACCGAAGGATCGTGCCGTATCAAAGAGTTCAGTACCCGGTAGGACTGCTAGGGGGAAGATATCAAGATGGTTCGGGATCAAGCTCATCGTATAATAGAGACTCTCATAGAACCCCGTCAGAGTATCACCTGGTAGGCCATAGATCAGGTCGAAACCATAGGGGACATGATTCTCATGGAGAAGAAAGACGTTATCGGTGAACTGCTGGGCATCGAAGTTCCTATTGATCTTCTTGAGAACATCCTGATGGATACTCTGAAGCCCGATCTGAAGGGCACAGTCGATCTGTGAAAGCAGGTCGCTGAGTTCCCCATCTATGAACTCTGCTCGTATCTCCATCATATAATGGATGGATGGAGCCTTCTCTATCAGCATCTTCACGAGTTTCTTCGCTGATGGGAGATTATAGTTGAATGTCGGATCTAGGATGAATATCTCTCGAACATCTTTTTCGACGAATAGTTCCAGTTCTTTCGAGATTCTCGCAAGAGAGAATCTACGCAGAGTCTTGTCTCCTCGTGATTCAAAACAGAAGGCACAACGGAAAGGACAACCTCTTGAGAGTTCCCAGAGTACTCCCGTATAAGCATCTAGCGAGATAGTCCCATCTAGATAGGGTGAGGGGAGTGTAGAGAGATCTGGATGCACAGAGGGGAATACAGAAGAGTCTTGATCGAACAATGCTAAGATCTGGTCTTCACCTTCTCCGATGATGACGTCGTCGACATGATCGAGTGACCGGTAGAAAGCTCCTCGTGCGGTAGGCTCAGGTCCTCCGACGACGATCTGACAAGAGGGAAGTCTCTTTCTGATCTCCTCGGCAATAGCTAGAGATGCTTCACGATTCCAGAGATAGATCGATAATCCAAGAAGATCTGGGTTGTGGGGGATGATAGCGCCTACCATCTCATCGATGGTCTGGTCGATATAGCAGTTGAGCAGAGATACCTCTATATCAGAGGGAAGCTTCTGCTTCATGTTTGCGGCAATAGATGCGACACCGAGCGGTATCGATCGTGATGATTCTTCAATATGGATACAGACAAATAGACATTTCATGAAGTTACCATACGCTAAAGTAGGAATAATGTTTAGTCTTCGGTGATTGATACAATCAATAATTGACAGATTGGAGTTTGCATATTACAATGCGTTATCGATAACGCAAACAAACTCAAGTCAGTAGGTGAGGTATAACAGATGGATAGGAGCAACGAGATCGCACAGGCAATAGCAGCGGGTGAATCAGTATTAGGGATAGAACTTGGTTCTACTCGAATCAAGGCGGTCCTCATCGCTCCCGATAATACCCCTATAGCATCAGGTGGATATGGATGGGAGAATTGTCTCGTTGATGGTATCTGGACATATGATATAGATCTTGTATGGGAGGGCCTTCAGGCGGCCTTCTCAACCCTCTCAGAGGATGTGAAGAGACAGTACGGAGTGACTCTGTCACGTGTGAAGGCCCTAGGGGTCAGCGGTATGATGCACGGTTATATGGTATTTGATGATTCTGATGAACTACTCACACCGTTTCGGACCTGGAGGAATAATATCACCGGGGATGCATCGGAAGCTCTCACAGAACTATTCTCATATCCAATTCCCCAGCGATGGAGTATCGCACATCTGTATCAGTCGATACTCGGTGGAGAAGACCATATAGGGAATATCTCCTATATGACCACGTTAGCTGGTTATATTCATTGGAGACTTACGGGCCAGAAGGTGATCGGTATTGGTGAAGCATCAGGGATGTTCCCCATCGATACTACCACAAAGGACTTCAACAATAACATGATCAAGACCTTTGATGAGCATATATCAGATAAAGGCTACCCATGGGGTTTGCGTGATATACTTCCTACCGTAATAGAGGCAGGAGTTCCTGCGGGGACTCTCACAAAAGAGGGTGCTCATCTATTAGACCCGACGGGGACCCTCGCCTCAGATATCCCTATGTGTCCTCCTGAGGGAGATGCAGGAACCGGGATGGTTGCAACGAATAGTGTCGCAGTCAGTACTGGTAATGTATCTGCCGGGACTTCAGTCTTTGCCATGTTAGTCCTTGAGAAAGAGCTATCAGCTGTTCACTCTGAGATCGATCTAGTAACTACTCCTGATGGCTCTCTCGTAGCCATGGCTCATTCGAATAACTGTACCTCTGAGTATGATCAATGGATCTCTCTTTTTGGCGAAGCGATCAAAGTGACGGGTGGAGAGATCTCTACAGGTAAGCTCTATGATGATCTCTTAAGCCATGCTCTCACGGGTGATCCAGATTGTGGAGGACTTCTCTCCTATGGTTATATCTCGGGTGAACATATGACGGGCTTCAGTGAAGGGAGACCTCTTTTCGTACGATCCTCTTCCAATAACTTCACCTTGGCTAACTTCATTAGAGCACAGCTCTTTACCTCTCTATGTGCACTTCGAACCGGACTGAACATCCTCACCGATGAGGAACAGGTAGAGGTAGATGAGATCAAGGGACATGGA
>CAZLZY010000017.1:0-2484 GCA_964564075.1 uncultured Spirochaetales bacterium | reverse complement strand
CAGAGGTTGGTCAGAGGATCATGGCAGCCGCTACGAATACTCCCATATCTATCCTTGAGACAGCAGGAGAGGGTGGTGCCTGGGGTATCGCTCTTCTCGCCTCATTCCTAGAGAACAAGAAACAAGGAGAGTCTCTCCCTATTTTCCTAGACTCTGTGTTCACAGATGATACGGGAGAACCGGTCCTACCGGATCCAAAGGATGTTGAGGGCTTCAATAAGTTCTTCGCACGATACCATCAGGGGCTAGCGATCGAACGAGCTGCTGTTGATAATCTTTCCTAGAACTAGTCCTGAAGGACATCTTCCCAGATCGGTATCGCAGGTATCTTTCCCTGCGATGCCATGAACTCTGCTAAGATATTCAACTCCTCAAGATGCTCTGTCACGGGCTCATACTTGAATTGATGATAAGCTAAACTTGAAGATAATACCTCCTGATCCAATCCGGTGATGTTCACCAGTAACTCTTGCGTAGCACTATCTAGGGGGGACTGTAATGTCTGCTCTGCTCTCCGGATCTCATCAATAAGATGATCAAGCTGTTCAGATTTGATCTTTAATACCTTTCTCGTAGTCACAAGAACTAGAGGATATATCTTCCCGGGCAACTCCAAACTCATATCTTTCATCTCATCTAGATGCATCATGGCGATACTCGGGGTCGGCTCACTTGCCGCGAGTGCATCGATCTCACCAGATTCAAGTGCTGAGAGTTGCAGAGATGGTGAGATATCGATAAGTCTAGCCTCATAGGTCAACCAGCTTGAAAGAGCTGCATGAGTACTAGTCCCAAATTTCACACCGATCGTTTCCGGGGTAGCTGATGTTCCCACTAGGCGATGACGCTGTGCTCCGCCACCATGGATACCGACTAAGACGATCGTCTCCGGATAACGGGCAGCAAGGGTTACTGCAACAGCATCTCCCATAGTCGCAGCATCTGCATTACCGCTGATCAGTGCCTCTGCTGTCAACGATCCTGAGGAGAAATGCTTCCCTGAGAACTTCGGGTCATCTCCCAGGTGCTGCGCTGCTATGATCACCGCGGCGTCTCCTACACGATCTTGATAGGCGAGGGTGAAGTCCTCTGTCTGCTTGAAGCAGGAGCTTAACAGGGTAAGGGTTACTATGAGTATGAAGGGGATCGATCTTCTCATTTTCTCAACTCCTTTGGAGGACAGCATAGACCCATGGAACCTCGGATCTTCTGAGCTAATGTATTGAAGGGGATAGAATCCACTGCTGGCTTATCACTACTGAAGTCCCATTCTTCGATGATCCTGCCCGGTCGAACAGAAAGGAGGACGACTCGAGTCCCGAGGGTAAGAGCCTCTCTGATCGAGTGGGTGATGAAGATGATCGTCTTCTGGCTTTTTTCCCAGATAGCGATCAATTCCCTATTCATCCTTGAACGAGTCTGTTCATCAAGGCTGGAAAAGGGCTCATCCATGAGTAGGAGCGGGGATTCCATGACCAGCGAACGAGCGATAGACACCTTCTGTTTCATCCCTCCACTCAACTCATGCGGCATAGCATGATCGAACCCTCTCAGTCCCACGGTCTCAAGGGCCGCGGTAACAGCCTCTTCCTGTCCACGGGTATTCTTCTGATCCATCGCAAGGAGGATATTCTCCTTAACATTCAGCCATGGCATCAATGTGGATTCCTGAAAGACTACCGCACGTTCTCTTCCTGGTCGTGTAACGGGCTCTCCTCTAAACAATACCTCTCCAGCCTCTGGTTCAAGGAGACCTGCTGCCATATGCAGTAGAGAGGTCTTCCCACAGCCTGAGGGTCCTATGATACAGAGGAGTTCTCCCTCTTCTACCTTCAGGTTGATACCTGATAGGGCTTGGACCTCAGAGCCCTTCCTTGTATATCGGTGGTTTATATTTCGGTATTCTAGCATCATAGTAATCCTCTCTTCTGTCGAATCTGATGATCTATCGATGAGAAGATGACTCTCTCAACGAGCAACCCGATGATGACGATAAGAGTCAGTGCTCCGAAAGCTGCCTGATAATCTAATGTCCATCGAGATTGGTAGAGGGCATATCCAAGACCAAGGCTACTCCCTACTACCATCTCAGCTGAGATGAGTACACGGAAGCCATTAGCGGCTCCGGTACGTAGGCCACTGATGATCGATGGGGAAGCCCCAGGGAGGATCACCTGGAAGAATGTCCGAGTAGGGGATAGTTCCATAGTCCGTGAGGCTTGCAGTAATCCTGTATCTATCTGCTGAATACCTGAACGGGTATTGATGACTACGGGGGCAATAGCAGTGACGGTTATCATGAAGATGGTAGCTCCGTTCCCAAGGCCGAAAAGGATCATCGTGATAGGTATCCAGGCAAGACCCGGGATGAGTTGTAATGTCGTGATGAGAGGAGAGAGGAGCTTTCCTATGCTAGGGGACATTCCCATGAGCAGGCCTAAGAGGATCCCGATGCTTGAGGCTAGCATGAAGCCGGCGCTCCAT
>CAZLZY010000016.1:2401-15485 GCA_964564075.1 uncultured Spirochaetales bacterium | reverse complement strand
TGAACTGTGTCAGTGCTCCTATCCTCAATATGCAGAAAAGACCTATTGCAGCAATGTGGATCACTGCACCAAAGAACAGGTTATCAAAAAGCAGATGTAGGATCATTGGTGAACTTCTTAAGCAGCATACTGCAGAGATATCTGCAGAGATGGGCTTCTCCAAGATCTAATGCACAGAGTCCCTTTCAGGACTCTTGATCTATTTAAATGATCGATTCTATTAGTCTTAACTCTTCATCAGTGAAATCAAGATTCTTCTGTACATCGACACAATCCTCAATCTGACTCACCTTACTCGCACCGATCAGTACTGACGTCATCTCTGGTCTTCTTAGATTCCATGCTAATGCCATCTGGGCTAGAGACTGCCCTCTTTCCTTTGCGATAGCATTGAGAGCTTGTAGTCTTATTACTGTCTTCTCATCTATATCTGAAGATTTAAGACTGACGGACCCTGATGCAGCTCTGGAATCTTCTGGGATCCCCTGAAGATATTTCCCTGTGAGCAAACCCTGTGCAAGTGGAGAGAAGCTGATACATCCCACCTGTTCCTCTTCCTGCACTTTCAGGAGTCCCTCTTCGATCCGTCGCTGGAACATATGGTATTTCACCTGATGAATGAGGCAAGGAGTACCAAGATCTTTGAGAATAGAGAAGGCTCTTCTTGCATCTTCGGGTTCATAATAGTTAGAGATACCGATGTATAAGGCCCTACCTGAACGAACGATATGATCAAGAGCAGCCATAGTCTCTTCTAGGGGAGTCTCAAGGTCTCTTCGATGGTGATAGAATATATCTACATATTCAAGACCCATCCTCTTAAGGCTCTGGTCTAGTGAGGCTATCAGATATTTTCTTGAGCCATAGTCTCCATAGGGACCAGGCCACATAGGATAACCTGCTTTTGATGAGATGATCAGTTCATCTCTATGGGGGAGAAGATCCTGTTGTAATATCTTACCGAAGTTCTCTTCCGCACTACCAGGCCTTGGCCCATAGTTATTAGCAAGATCAAAATGGGTGATACCAAGATCAAAAGCTCTTCTTGCCATCTGACGACTGTTCTCATAGTTGGTCATATCACCAAAGTTATGCCAGAGTCCCAAAGAGACTAAGGGTAGTTTTAATCCTGAGTTACCACATCGGTTATATTTCATATGTTCATATCGGCTCTCATCTGCACAGTAGTCCATAATCATACCTCTTGATATCTAGATTATCAGGGTTTACTCGATAATGAAAGAGATCCTACCCATGAACTAATCCTGTATGAGCTTGAATCATCTATGAGCGACTGAGAGAGGATAAACCCTGAAACTCTTTTTCTCATGGAACCCTCTGTGATATAGTAGTACACTATATACAAAGAATTATTTCAAAAAGAGAGATCTTCAGGAGTGTTTTATGACCAGAAGAAGAGTACCATTCATTATAAATCTTATAACTATCGTTATCATATTGGCTATCATCGTGCTTATCGGTATCAGTGTGTTGAATAATACCGTTGAGAATCAGATATCGAAGCAGTTCGATTCATTTCTCTCATCGGTCGGGATAGCAGACTCACAAGGCTATGATGAGATCGAATCAGATGCAGTGAATGGAAAGATATCTATGAAAGGGGTGAATCTTGATCTTGAAGAGCAGAATCTAACCCTCAAAGCTGATGAACTACAGATCATAGTCATCCCTTCAGAGGTTGTCAGTATGGCAGTCAATAAGAAATCTGGTGCTATCAGTCAGGCCCAAGTCATGGGAGAGATGGTAGAGGTTATCGTCCCCGACTCTGATGTCTCTACTAAGATGTCGAGCATGGACCTGACCGTTTATGGAGAGGTAGGGCAGGCTCAACTCAGCAGTGGCGATGTGAACATCACTGGTGCAGATGGTACGATGACTGATTTGGCTATCTTAAGTGAAGAACTTGGAATCGATACAACATGCGAGACTTTGAACTTCAATACAACAGGTGACTTCTCTCAGAAATCTCTCTCATCTAATAGTGCTAGTATCCGAGAAGCTCAAGTTAGTATTGAGAATATAACATCAAAAACAGGGAATGGGATCACAACAAAGATTGGGACTCTTGAGGCGAAAGTATCAGGTGATGTGAGCCAAGAACTCATGGAAGGAGATCTTTCCGTATTGTTCAAGAAACCAAACTCCGTACAACTCTCTATGAAAGATTCCGTGATCTCAGTCGATCCTACTGCTATTTCCGAGGTCGATATGATGGGTTTTGAATCGATGCTGGGAGGATTCCTACAGGATGTAGCGATCGAAGATCTTACCATTGATATGGAGACTACTCCAGAATCAGTGAATATCAAGAGTATGGAAGTGACCTCAGATATCCTAACAGGATCCGGTAACTTCCTAGCTAACTTTGATGATGCTTTCCTGATGGAGGAGGTGACTCTTTCTCTTGATGTCGAGTCGCTTAATCCTGAGATCAGCTCTATGATATCACCGTTTCTCGCTCTCATGGGAAATCCGATACCTCAAGATGAACCGTTCACCTTTAACTATTCCATGGATGCTGAAGGTGTGATGAAGCTGCTGATCGAGTAGTGATCGGAATGCTTTTACCACTAAAGGGAATACATCAAAGTTCTAATTCTGACTTATGGGATAAACGATAGGGAACTTTCCAACCCAAACTGATTCAATACTGTCTTCAACGTGTATGGGGATAGTTCTCCGAATCAGTATTGGAGTCATCAGAATCAGTGGCTTGAATGATATGAAGTAAGATATCTATAGATAGCTCCCTGAACCGGTTGTTTGAGTTTGAATTGAAAATTAACTATAGGTAATACAACATTATCATCGTTTTTAATCGTTGTTTCTTCTACTAATCCTGGAATATATTCAACATCGCCCATATAGTAGTGGCTCTTGCACTCATCATCACTTTTCTTGATAAATAGAGAAATCTTCAAATTAGAGGATGCCTGGTCCATTATGAGTACAGGATCTTTTGAGGTTAACCTAACTCTACTTCTCGTCATCCAAGAGAACCAATCTTGATCGATGAACTCATCTCTATAATCAATGCTAGCCGCGACATCAATTTTCTTCTTATAAGTGACAAAAATGGGACAGGTATTATGTTTGATCTTATATCCATAGATCGTTGAACTCTCATCCTTATCCCAGTGGAGGAGTTTACACACGTCTTTTCTCGTATATTTATTATAGAGCTTAAGATCATTTTCCTGGCTATCTTCAAAGTTATAGGTCTCATAGTTATAAAGACCAAAATCGAGTATGTCTAAACATTCTCTTGTATATACCTGAGATTGGAGTAGAAGAGAGAACTCTTCTGATCTTATGATGCTATCATTCTCAACATGAATATATGAGATGTTACCATATTTTTTTAATGTTGCAGCCTGAAAGAATTCTCCATTGAGTATCCTGATTACAGATTGAATGGTAGGATCATCCAAAAAGATCCCGTAAACTATGTGAAGCTCATTCTTTATTTCCATTAAGGTAATAGACTCTTTCTCAATGAGTCTCTTCAGTATCAAAAGCTCATAAGGACGTATGCCTGAAGCAAGTTCTATAGAAAGGAACAGGAGTGATGCCATATGATCTGGTGTAAGAGTTGTATCAGATCTTTTCTCAACTTTATCGACAAAAGCTCTATAGGTCGTACTATATGTTATGAAATTCATTGCATCGAACTCCCGAGCCTTAGCAAAATCCATGAGAGTTGGGATACCTCCGATCTGTACCTTAAGATTCCTATATCGTTCTTTCAAGAAGGGAAGCTTATTGGTATTTGCATCATCAATCGCTCTATAGATACACTCTTTGGCAATCCTATCGAATTGAACAGTAGAGACTCCTGGGAGAGGCACACTATCAGAAGCAACAAGCTTACGCAATCTATCCTTATTGAATGAGATATCTCCATAGAGAGCTACTGGGATAAGGAAATTATTCTCATAATTCCCAATAAAATCAATGACAGTGAGATAATGTTTATTCGGGAACTTTCTTAGACCTCTCCCTAACTGCTGTACGAAGATGATAGCTGATTGAGTAGGGCGAACCATGATTATCTGGTTCAGACTTGGTATATCAACACCCTCATTGAATATATCAACGGTGATGATATATTCAAGATGATCAGACCTGTGTTCAGATTCTAGACGAGCAATAGCCTCTTCACGCTCTGCTTCAGAGTTCTTTCCTGATATCGCAAGGGTCCTCATCCCAAGAGCATTGAGCTTTTGTGATAACTCACATGACTCGTCGTTCCTACTGCAGAAGATAAGACCTCTTCTTCTCTTCTCATGCATACTATAGAAGTCAATATTTTCTTTAAGCTGCCGAGTCTTCTCATCTGAGTTGATGTGAGCAAAGGTCTGAAGATTGTCTGAAGGCTCACAGGAATCAATCGAAAGTTCAGTGATCCCAAAGTAATGGAAGGGACAGAGTAATTCATGTTTCAAGGCTTGGTGTAGACGGATGTTATAGGCGATATTATGATCAAAGACCTCATAGATGTCTTTACCATCAGTTCTCTCAGGAGTTGCTGTCATTCCGAGGAGAAACTCCGGTTTGAAATAAGAGACTATGCGTTCATAGGATGGAGCTCCAACTCTGTGAGCCTCATCGATGACGATATAATCAAAATGATCTGGTTTGAAGTGATGCAACATATCTGGCTTTGAAAGCGTGGATATATTAGCAAAGACGAAATCAGCATCTAGGTCTCGTGTATTATTACCTGATACTATTGTGGTATTCAAGTTTTTATCACCATAGATCTTCTGAAAACTTTCACAGGCACTTCTTAGAATAGTCTCTCGATGTACGATATAGAGGAACTTCTTTGGTTTGTACTGATGTACATCTAGTGCTGCTAGATAGGTCTTCCCTGTACCTGTAGCAGATATGAGTAGAGCCTTTCTTTCGCCTTGATCACGTAGCTCTTTCATGGAAAGCAGAGCTTCTCTTTGCATCTTATTAGGTTCTATCGAGACCTCTTCTGAAAAAGGAGTAGATTCCCTGTCTGGTTCTTCTATCTCAGAGGGATCTGTAGATACCCAGATACGACTCATCTTATGAGCTTCGTAGATTAATCTATAATGTGTTAACCATCCTTCATCTAGTATATGGGATTGGTCCCACATTTGTTGAAAGGCTGAGATAGTAGTCTTTATGATCTCACCCTCTTGTGAGGATGAGACCTTTAGATTCCATTCTTGATTTAAGGAGAGGGCTGAATCGGTAAGGTTTGCGCTTCCGACTATCAATGAACAATATTTTTCATGGTAGAATAGATACCCTTTGACATGAAAGTTCCCTTCAAAGACTCTGATATCTATATTGGGAAAATCCATGAGAGTCTCTAATGCTTCTGGTGAGCTGAAATTCAGATAGTTGGTAGTGAGTATCCGTCCTTGGATACCATTATTCTTTAATTCTTTTAGCGTCTCTAATATAGAGATGACACCACTTTTTGTGATAAATGCTATTGATAGATCGAATTGTGTACAGCTTGAGAGCTCTTCTTGTATGGTAGTCAGTACTCTTATACCGGTAGAATTATCATTACGTACTAATTGGGGACGAAGAGCTACTCGAGAAGGAGTCTCTGCATCAATGAATCCAGTATGAAGACTATTGGTGAGTTCTTGTTCCTGATCTATAAACATGTAAGTTGCTCTCTTATCTTATTTATGATGGGAATATCTGCTGCTGCCCAATCAAGCGAATCAATCTCATTCAAGGATACCCATGTAGCATCAAGATGTTCAGTCAATGTGATATCACCTGAGATCAGTGTACAATAGTAGGCATGCATAGTAAGAGTGAATGTCTTATAGGGGTGAGCTACGACTGTATGAATAAGATCTCCTACTTCAATCTCAACTAGGAGTTCTTCTCGAATCTCCCGTATAAGAGCTTGTTGAGGAGTCTCTCCTTTCTCGATCTTACCACCAGGAAACTCCCATTTCTTAGCTAGTTCACCTGAGTCCTTACGTTGGGCACAAAAGACTGACCCATTCGAAATAAAAACAGCTGCTGCAACTTCAATATGCTTCATGAGATTTTCTTCTCCAGATTATGAGTGATCACCGTGTATCCTATTGTACTCGTTTATGGCAAATGATCAATATGTCCTATACCTATCTCTTTAGATAACATCTGTATTACCTGGGGAAGAGAAGCTTAAAAAATGCTCATATGTTATAAGGAGTTAGAATGGTTTTAATGATTTATATGGAAAGGGGAGTATCGATACATCTATGGTATGATAAGAGCAATCCATAGGAGTAAAGGTTTCTTCAACTCCTTAATCAAAACGGGGGAGAGTATGCTAGGACAATACAAAATAGACCTTACAACTAAGCGATTAAACTTGAGGAATATCATTTCTTCAGATAAGGATTTCATCATAGATCTCTGGGGAGACCCTGAAGTGACACAGTTCATGGGAGGTCCAAGATCCTATGAGTTTATGGAAGAAGAGTGTGCCCAACAGTTATTAGATCCCTTTACCTATGAATATGATCTCTGGCCTGTTATCGAGAGATCAACCAATACTCCGATAGGTCATTGTGGTCTACTAGAGAAAGAGGTAGAGGGTAGGTCAGAAGTCGAGGTTATCTATGTTATCGCAAGAACTTTTTGGGGTAGGGGATTTGCTACAGAGATCTCTGGGGAACTGATACGCTATGCATATGAAGTAAAGGGACTGAAACGGATCATAGCTCTAATAAAACCAGATAACACCGCATCTGCTCAGGTTGCTAAGAGATTAGGAATGCATAAAAAGAAGAGTATCCTACGGAATAAGAATATCGCAATGGATCTTTATGTAAGAGAAAACCCGTGATCTCATTGATTTCTGAGACAAGTATAGGTACTGGTATAATGCATAGACGTTAAAAATTTCTTTAGGAGGGCGTGTGAACAGATTCCTTATGATCATTCTTACCTAACTTGTTTTGGGTGCGATCACGAGTTGTGTAGCAGCACCTAATAGATTCGAGAAGAGTGCAGAACCTGTAGAAGAGGTTGCCGGTTTCTGGCAAGGGGGCTGGCATGGCTTCCTAACTCCATTTGCATTCATCATCTCACTTTTCAGTGATAAAGTGGGGATCTATGAGGTCTATAATAATAGGAACTAGTATAATTTCGGATTCATTATTGGTCTTTCGATCATCTTTGGCGGTGGGAGTAAGAGTACCTGTCAAAAGAAGAAAGGTTGATACACAAAAAAGACTAATACATTAGTAAGTTTTGTTCCGTTATCCTATAGAGAGTAACTCCTGGTAACATACTAATTCATCTATCAAACAGCCTGAGATCTAGTCTCAGGCTGTTTGTATAACTACTAGTGGGGTAAAAATCATCACTCACTTATTGAGTATTATGGTGTAGTATGTATAACTATGGAAGACAAAAGAGATATCCTTAAAGATGAGAGCCCCTTTGATTATAAATTATTAAAAGAAGATAAGGCCCAGATCTTCTATAAAGGAAGATTGATCAAATCCATCTCAGGTAAAGAGTTTGGTAAACTCGAGAAGTTAGTTCACCGAGATGATGCTTATCAGATCCAGTTGTTCTTAGCTAAGATCACACGCAATTTTAAAAAGGGAAATGAACGAAAAGGTTAAAGACTTTGATGACTGAATCAAGTACCCTACGTCTCACTAAGAATTCGTTGCAATAACTAGAGTGGTATGTATACTATAGCAGAAGAGATCACCTATATATCACAGGAGATACTATGAGAATACTACACACATCTGATTGGCATCTTGGCAGGACGCTCTATGGTAAGAGACGGTATCCTGAGTTCTCAGCTTTCTTAGATTGGCTCATCGCTTCCATAGATACCCATTCAGTAGATGTCCTCCTCGTTGCAGGGGATATCTTTGATACCAGTACTCCCAGTAATACCTCTCAGAAACTCTATTACCGATTTCTCTCTGAAGTATCGAAGAGTTGCTGTAAGCATGTGATCATAACCGCGGGTAATCATGACTCACCAACATTCTTGGATGCCCCCCATGACATCCTACAAGCTTTTCATGTCCATGTGATAGGGACTGCCCGGGAAGTTGTGACAGAAGAGGTCCTGACTCTCCACGACGAAGATGGAGCTCCAGCTCTCATCGTCTGTGCTGTCCCCTATTTGCGTGATAGAGATATCAGAAAGTCAGTACAGGGTGAATCTGTCGATGAAAAAGACACCAAGCTGATTAACGGCCTTAAAGATCATTATGATCAAGTATGTGACCATGCAGAGGCCCTTCAACGTGGTTACACGAATGATGGTTATGATAAAGTCCCGATCGTTGCGATGGGACATCTTTTCGCTGCTGGTGGGAAGACCGCTGATGGAGATGGGGTAAGAGAGCTCTATATCGGATCACTCGCCCATATAGGGAGTGACCTGTTTCGGCCTTCAATAGACTACCTAGCATTAGGACACCTTCATATACCACAAAAGCTCAATGGACTCGATCATATGCGCTATTCTGGCTCTCCGATACCTGTTGGATTTGGAGAGGCTACACAAAAGAAACGTGTGATCATCATCGATCACACTAGTAACTCTTTGCAGATCGAAGAGGTCGTTGTGCCCTGTTTTCAACGTCTTGTTCAGATCAAAGGGGTCCTACACCATATTACCGAAGAGCTTGAGAAGCTGAAACTTGAGAACCAGAGCATCTGGGTCGAGATCGACTATACCGGGAGTGATATCGTAGTGGATCTCAAAGGCCAGTTAGAGCAGATCATCTCAGGGTCCTCTCTAGAGATCCTACGAATCAGGAACAGACAGATCATCGAACGGGCACTTCAAGCAAACGTCGAGAATGAATCTCTGGAAGATCTTGATGAGTATCAAGTCTTCTCTCGGTTCATGGATGATCATGAGATCGCTGAGGAGTCTAGAGCTGAGTTGGAGAACGCCTATGGGGAGATCATCACATCGATCCATGAACAAGACAAACAGAAGGACTAGGGGAGCTGATCGATGAAAATACTAAAACTGACATTCATGAATCTCAATTCTCTCTATGGAACCTGGTCTATAGATTTTACCGAACCAGAATACCAGTCGAATGGCATATTCGCACTCACGGGACCTACCGGATCAGGTAAGTCCACGATCCTTGACGCCATATGTCTTGCATTGTATGGAGAGACCCCAAGACTCGGGAGAATCACACAAAAAGAGAATGAGATCATGTCCCGTAATACGGGAGAGTGCTTCTCTGAAGTAGTCTTTCAGACCCAGACAGGCACCTACATGTGCCACTGGTCACAACATCGTGCACGAAAGAGAGCTGATGGGAAACTTGCTGATGCAAAACATGAGATCACCGATGCTGTGACAGGTACTGTACTTGATACAAAAAAAAGAGAAGTCCTTTTGAGAGTCGAATCCATCACTGGTATGGACTTCTCTCGATTCACTAGGTCGATCCTTCTTGCACAGGGAGGGTTCGACTCCTTCCTCAAGGCTGATACCGATGAGAAATCGAAGATCCTAGAGCAGATAACCGGTGTCGAGATCTATACTGAGATATCAAAGATGGTTTTTGAACGACAGAAAGATGAGAAGCATTCTCTCGATCTACTAAGAGCAGGACTACAGGATATCACCCTTCTTGATGAGGAGCAGCTTAATAGCCTACACAGAGATCTTGAAGAGAAGATTGAGAATGAAGGCTTGGCTAAGGGTTCTTATGATACTATTTGTGATGCGATCCTCTGGCTACAGGGTATAGATCGTATCAAAGGTGAGCTCACTGTCCTAGAAGAACAGAAGAGGCTCATAGAGCTAGAACTCAAAGAATTCCTACCGGAGAGACAGAGACTCGAGGATTCATTACGGGCAGCTGAGCTTGATGGTGTCTATGCAGAACTCATTAAATTCAGAGATGATCAGCAAAGCGATACCGGCCAACTTGAGAAATCAGCATCTGCTTTGCCAGATAAACAGAAAGCTCTTGAGGAGGCAGCGTGCTCTCAAGCTGATTCGAAAGGTGATCTTGTAGCGTTGAGGATAGATCAAGAGAAGCTACACCAGCAGGTTACTCACGTAAGATTGCTCGATCAACGGATCGAGGGTTTGAGAGCTAATCAACAGATGTGTTCAGATAGGATCAAAAACCTCACAGAACAGGTAGTTAAAAAAGAAGCACTCATAAAAGAGCATAGAGAGGCTCTAGAATCGATCTCCTCTGATTCTAAAGCTGTTCAGTCCTATATTGATACTCATTTGACTGATGAGTTGTTGGTATCTGATTATTCAGCTATTGCTGCTAATCTCAAAGAACTCAAGGAAAGAAACCTGGAGATCTGCGATAAAGAGCAGTCTGCTAAAGTACTAGAGGGTGAAAGAGAAGAGCTTCAAGAGAAACAGATATCCCAAAAGTCTCTTATAACTGAGATAGATAGGCAAATCAAAGAGATAGATAAAGGTCTATTTGAGAAGAAAGGGGAAATCGAGAAATTATTAGATGGAAGACTGTTGAGAGAGTATAAGGAAGAGTACCGTACGAAACTTAAAGAGATGACTCTCATAAACAAGATCATTCAACTTAAGGAGGAGCGTAGGCGGCTTATCACAGATAACCCCTGTCCTCTTTGTGGGTCACTAGACCATCCATATGCTCAGGGTCTTGAGTTCTCATCCGATGAGGTAGAGGAAAGGGTTCTAGAACTCGAAGCAAGGATCAACACGATAGAAGGGTTTGAAGAGGAGTCCAAGAAGCTCTCAATCGGAAAAGACACGATGGTAACTGATAGACAAGCCGCCAATGAAATATTGATAGGGTTCATTCATTCATTAGTTGGGGTAACAGCTAGGCACGATGAATTAGTGGACCAGATCGCTAGAATACATGCCCGGAATCAGCAATCTCAAGATGATCTTTTAAAGATCCTTGAACCCCTGGGAATCAAAACGGTCCAGGCTCAATCCTCTGAAGCTCTCATCCTGACATTACGCTCAAGGCTCGAGACCTGGAAAGATAAGCATGAACAGATGGGAGCATTACAGAAAAGGCACCAAGAGCTCTTTACTGAGAATACATTGGCAAGCAATAGTATTGGATCCTTACAAGAACAGATGGGATCAGAGAAAAGTGAACTGGAAAGATCTATTCCAGAGATCGATGAGTTTAGTAGACAGAGAGAAGACCTCTTTGGTACAAAAGCTCCTGATATCGAGGAAAGAAGAGTTCAAGAACAGGTAGGGAGTGCTGAACAAGAGTTTGAGCTTGCAGAAAAGACTTGTACTACGATCAACAACGAAGTCATCAGCTTATCAGGCATTATCGATCAGTTGAAAAGATCGATTGCTACAAGGGTTCCCCAGTTAGAGGGAAAGGAAACGATATTCAGAGATGCTCTTGTAAGAAGAGCATTCAAAGATGAACCTCATTTCATGGAGGTCCGTCTAGAACTCGATGAACGAAATGAATTAGCGAGTCAAGCGCAGACTCTAGATACAAGAGACCAAAAGAACAAGACGATGGTGGAGGATAGGAGCAGGCGCCTAACTGGTGAACTGATAAAAGAACTTACTGAGAAAGATCCAGAAGAACTGCTATCTAAGAAGGATGCTTTTGATACATCGCTTCAAGCTCTTCGAGAAGATATGAGTAAGATCCGTTATGACTTGGACCAGGACAGGCAGAACAAGGAGAGGATCAAGGAGAAACAGAGCCTCATAGTGAATCAAGAAAATGTATTCACCAGATGGAATACCTTGAATTCCTATATCGGGTCTGCAGATGGGAAGAGGTTCAGGAACTATGCTCAAGGACTTACCTTCGAGTTGATGGTATTCCATGCGAACAGACAGCTACAGAAGATGACTGATCGTTATCTTCTTAAACGTAATGATCAGGCTCCTCTCGAATTGAATGTCATTGATACCTACCAGGCAGGAGAGGTCAGGTCCATCAAGAATCTTTCCGGTGGTGAGAGCTTCATCGTAAGTCTCTCTCTGGCTTTAGGTCTCTCAAATATGTCGAGTAGAAAGATCAGAGTCGATTCTCTATTCCTAGACGAGGGATTCGGTACACTAGATGAGGATGTTCTTGATACTGCATTAGAGATGCTATCAGGGTTGCATGAAGATAATAAATTGATTGGAGTCATCTCACATGTTCCAGCACTAAAAGAACGCATAGGTGTCCAGATCATGATTGATCCTCAGTCTGGGGGGAAGAGTTCAATTAGTGGCCCAGGTTGTACCAAAGCCTAGCAGCGTGACCCGATGGCATTCTAGTAACAGTTTGGAGGAACTCACATGAGATCACGGATACGAAATTTGAAACGAATCAGGCCTTATCATGGAGCTGGAATGCTCTTCTATCATAGAGATCCTCACGAAAACGTTCATATTCTTCTCGGGAGAAGAATCTCTCGTCCTGGGCTTGGAAAATGGTCCGTCCCTGGTGGTGGTTATGAGAGTGATGATGGTATTATGATGGGAAGAAGAGATTATCGAAGCACAGCAATACGAGAGACCTCTGAAGAGATCGCTCGAAGTGTGACCGATTGTTCTCTTATCTGGAGACTGCATCTTCCTGGTTTCCACTGGGAACTATTCAGTACTGAGTCAGAGGATATGAACATCCCTAACTATAATTGTGAGTTCTCTCAAATGAGTTGGTTTCCTATTGCTGAACTCCCCTCTGATACGTTATTCCTGATTAAGAATCAGGTCGCGAGTCTTAGGCGAAGCCTACATAGTTAGTACTACTAAACGATGTCTCGTCTTATATAAGGTTGCATTTTAAAAGAGATAAGACCTGTTTTTGAGGATATACCCAATCATCATAAGCTCACAAAGTTTATGAGCTTATGAGATTTGAGATGCTATAGGTGGGTTCTTAGGGACGAGGTTCTTTTGTATTAAGATAAAAGAGGAACAGAGCACTAGCTAGTGTATCGGCGGTTCCTCCTGGGCTGATGTTCTTCTTAATAAAATCTCTATTAAGTTCTTTCAGACGTTTATATTGCTGATCTGTGGTAATCCCTCCCGCTTTAAGATACTTTCTAGCCTGATCTTTGACATAGACAAGTG
>CAZLZY010000016.1:0-2391 GCA_964564075.1 uncultured Spirochaetales bacterium | reverse complement strand
CCTCCCAAGGACGTTCGTATCATCAAAGACTGCCATATTCTCCATGAGCACCTGTAAAGAAGTGTTTCTCATATTCTGTTTGAATAGTATATCATCACCAAAAAACAGCTCTTTGATTCTTTTTAAGGCTCTGAAGACATAGGGGAATCCCGCTTCTGCTTCACCTCTTGCACCACGAAAGCCATGTTCACGGTAAAGCCTCTCTCCATAGGTTATCTCCTGATTGTCTGATTCAAGCTCTCTATACACGAGACCTTCACAAATATTTCGAACACTTTGTTGTAATGCTTCAAGGTCTTGAGAATTCTTTAGATATCCTACAGCTGCTGTTAAGATACCGCAGGAAAAGATCAAACCTTTGTGTGTGTTTATCCCACCAGTGGCTAGAAACATGGCTTTTTCTCCTTCTAGCCCGATCTTTCTGAGTATAGGAAGTAGTAGGGAAAGTGGTGATTCCTTCGGGTGGGAGAGACCAGCTTCACCGAGTCTTTTGAAAGTCTTTCCCAAGGCCGTCGTAGACGTCATGAATGTTTGTATATCCATATCCGACCCTGAATCCTGTTGATCTACGAGTCCTGGCTTAGGGGTTATGAGAACCTCAGTAGTTAGGGCTTTCTGGGCACAGAAAGCAATATGAGAACTAAAAATCTCCATATCTATTACGGGTATAGGATAGATCGATGAGAGAATATGTAATCTTTGAAATGATGATAAGTACTCTTCATAGTGTTTGATGTTTGAGAAGTGTTCATCAGTCTCAATGAGGTTACTTACTGAATGCTTGAGCTCTTCTAGTGAATGGGTTCTCTTTCTTGCACATACCACTGCAGTATTACTGCAGATAAAACAACTTCTGAGTAGGGAGCCCCTACTTAATTTCTTTCCCTCAGGGGTGAAGACATCAATATCATAGAGTCGACCGAGAGGAGGATCCTCTTCAAGCTGACACATAAGCTGTTTAATACTCTGGGCATCTTCATTGATGTGGAAAAGCGCAAAAGGTCCGGTTGGCCCATATTCAATGTAGATAGGAATGCTCTGTAGAAGCTTCTGTATTCTCGCAATAAGTTCCATATGAACCGCATTTAGCCGAAGAGTGGCTTTGATAGGGCCAGGAACATTCAAGGTGACTTCGATTATGGTATGATGATATATTGCTAATGCCTTCTTGATCATCAAAGCCCGATATTCTCTGTTTTGCAGAATATCCTGAAATAATAATAAATCCTTCATTCTCTTATCCTAAGAAGACCGCATGTATGGCATGCGGTCTATATGATGATTAATGAGCCTTAGAATCTGTCTTTCAAAGCAATGAACCCTGATTTTAAGAGGGGAAAGCCTATTGATAGGATCGTAAGGGAAAGTAGGACGATACTGATTGGAGATGCAAAGAATATGTCAAGTGATCCATCAGATATCGTGAATGCTCTTCTGAACGACTGCTCCATACTGTTTCCTACAATGACAGCTAGGATCAATGGAGACGTCGGAATCTCCGCTTTAGCCATAATGTAACCAAGTACTCCAAAAACGAGCAGGATGTTAAAATCCATGACGCTGTAACTAATGGCATAAGCCCCTACGAAGGATAACCCGAGTACGATAGGGTAGAGGATCTTAGGTGGTACAGACAAAACACGGACTAATCCACCAGCGAGAGGAATATTCACAATGGCAAGAATGATATTTCCGATGAACATACTTGCTATAAGTCCCCAGATGATAGTAGGTTGCTGTTGAAAGAGGAGAGGCCCTGGTTTAAGTCCGAGGATCATCAAAGCTCCCATCATGACAGCTGTGGTTCCAGAACCCGGGATCCCAAGGGTCAACATAGGGATCATAGCACCGACTGATGCAGCATTATTTGCAGATTCAGGAGCTGCAAGACCCTCTATAGCACCCTTTCCAAACTCGTCTGGATGTTTTGAGATTTGTCTTTCATTATTATAGGCCATCAGAGATGCCATGGTACCACCGGCTCCTGGTAGTGCTCCAATAAAGAAACCTAGAGGGGCACTTCTGAGGATCGGGAAGACACATCTTTTCCAATCAGCTTTAGAGATCCATATCTTACCAAAGTTAGTCTGAATATTCGCTTTACCCTCTTTGATGTTCTTAAAACTCTTAAACACTTCACCAAGAGCGAAAATTGCTATGATCACGATAAGAAAGTCTATACCTGATTGCAGTTCGAGAATTCCAAAGGTGAATCTTTTGACACCTGATTGAGCATCAATACCGATCGTAGCAATCATCAACCCTATGATCATGGCAATGAAACCTTTGGTTCTATTACCTTTTGACATAGATGCTGTGGCGGCTAGAGCAAATACATAGAGTTGAAAATATTCCGCAGCTCCGAATTTGATAGCAAATCTTGCTACAGGA
>CAZLZY010000015.1:0-15775 GCA_964564075.1 uncultured Spirochaetales bacterium | reverse complement strand
ATTATTACAATCAATAATGAGGGGGTAAAGAAAATTGAGATCAACCTCTCCGGGTTTATTAAAACTAGAATCATATTCATTAACATTGTTTCTAGTCAGAATTTGAACTGGCAAATAGCGAAAGGGAGAGATCTTTAGTCCGTTAAACCAGTCGATGGCAACCTGAAGGGGAAGCGTTCCATCAATTTCGGGTACTTGAAACACTATGGCATCGACTTGTTCTTCTTTGATCAGACTTAATCCGCTACCCCACCCAGCTGAAGCCACACGGATAACATCATTTCGCTCATACTCCAGTAAAGCTTTGTTTATCTCGGTTTGGACCGATATATCGGCACTATATATGCCCTTCAGCTCATTGCCATATTTTGACAACCACCTTAAGACCTGATCATGACTCGTTTCAGGGTCGAAATTGGAAGACGCCGAATCGAGAAAAATCATATCAGGAGCGATTCTTTTCAATTCAGTGATAATACCCCATTTCCTTGAATAGTAAGATGAACAACCAGGAAAGTGTCCCAAAATAACATAGGAGCCTTGATGATTCATTTGCCTAGCGAATTCTCTGGCCAGTTTGCGGCACTGAGCCCAATCATCCGGTCCCGTCCATGCTAGGATGTATTTGAAAGCATTGCTATCAGGCATAAGATTACTGGCGATAACGGGGATTCCTGCCCGATTGATCTCTTTATACCAGTTTGAACTATATTCAGTATTATCGGGAACCAGAATGATCATATCTGGTCTCTCTTTTATTGTTTCTTCAACCTGTTTCTGTTGTTCCTGATGATCCCAATTGGAATATTTAAAACTCAGATTGATTTTACATGTTGAGGCGGCCTCTATCATGCCTCTCTCATAAGAGGAAAAATAAGAATGCTGTCCTGGAAGCAGACAAGTGACATTTTTACCTCTCGGTCCATTTCCCGGAGAAACGGGCATATTCACTTTTTTTTCACCCCAACCCGCATACTCCTGATCGTACCAATGATTATGGTGGTCTTCTGGATAGCTCTGAGGATCCTCCGGTCTGGGTGGTAGGGGTTTTTCTTCGGTAACGTAAAGGATTGGAGATCTTGTGTTATATAGATTGGAATTGATCTTGAATTCTTCCATAGACAATTTTAGCATGTAAATTCCCTTTCTTAAATAAATAATTATCTAGATGGTACTAAATACTCATCAATATCAACTGGAGCAGTTTGGTGCTCTCATAACCTGGAGGGCAAAGGTGCAAGCACCATTTCTGTATGATTCACTATTCCTTGAAGTCTCTTCTCCGTAACTCTGAGATGACTTGGTCATTATAGTTCTTTACGATAGGGAAAGAATCAAAGACTACTTTTTCGAGAATTCATGTACTGCATCAAACAATGCTACAACATTCTCCGACGGTACATCTGGAAGTATATTATGGATGACATTGAAAACATATCCGCCGTCTGGTGCGAATATCTCTAGTCGCTTGAGCACATCCTCTCTGACCTGTTCAGGGGTACCCCGGTTCAAGATCTCACGAGGATCGACTCCGCCACCCCAGAAGACGATATCTTTTCCATACTCTTTCTTGATCGAAGCAGCATCCATATCTCTACAATTTGTCTGTACAGGGTTTATGATCTCTATCCCTGATTCGATCAATGAAGGGAGATACTGTTCTATCGACCCACATGAGTGGAGGAAAGTATGCATAGAACTATGCTTGTGGACATAGTCACACAACTGGGTCCGATGATCATGGAATAGGCTTCGATAGACATCAAGCCCCATAAAGGGTCCTGAATCCATCCCAAGATCATCTCCGAAGCGTATGATATCAACGATATCACCGACCGATTCACAGACCTTCTCGAGTGTCGCCATATGCCTTGTCATCAATGATTCCATGACCATCGCCACATGATCCTGATCCACATAGAGGTCCATCAGGAAGTTATCCATCCTGCGAAGGAAGGTACCCCATTCATAGAGGTTACATCCGCAGACCATCATCAATGCCTTATCAGTTGATTCTCTTAATCTGAGAGTCCTGCTTCTCAACTGCTCCCAGAAATCTGGTTCTGATGCATGATCCCAGGGGCTGTGCACATATCGCTGCCAGAGTACGGTATCCATAGCTGCATCAAGCTGCTCTTCTATGCCACTTCGAGAATCAGGGTATCCATCAACCCAAGGGAAATATGTTTGATCGAAGAAGGTCGATCCTTCAGGCATGGTCGCAAGGACCTTCCCATCATCTTTCGCTATCCAGGCGCCACTATCCAATCTTTCAGGTCGGAACCAGGTAGGATACATCCCAGTCAGTCCCTCTCCGATATCTACCGGATACCAGTGGGAATCCTTCTCATTGAAGACTCTCCCAATATCTAGGACATCGACCCCGAACTCCTCTACTATTCTATCACTTGGTTGTGCAAGCTGCTGAACCACGTCATAGATCTGTGTTGGTTCGTTATATCCGAGATGCTGTTGTAATCGCGCATATGCCTGAGCAGAGATCCCAGAGCTTGGTGTCGCACCAAGGTCTATCGGAACTCTATCCGGTTCTTTATGGGCGATGGTTGTCAGTACTCGTTCTCTAGATGTCATTGCTATTTCTCCCATTCATTAATCACAATGGAATAGTTCTTTATCACGCATTCTGTTATCTTTGACAGTGCTTTCGGCCAGTAAGTAGCCTGTTCTGATACCTATGTTTCTTTGAATTCCTGATTGAATCCTAGTACCTGACCAAATCGTCTAATGATTAACTTTTTAATCTTATCTGATTAACACTTTATCACTTATTTGCTATAAGTCAACAATAGTATTGAACTATTTTGCTTTTATTGAACTATTTTGCATAAATGAGACATGATTTTCTCTATAAACTTCATATTTGGTTAATATTTTAATCATTTGCTATACAATAGTAATCAGGTGTGATAGTATTTTCGCATGGCAACATTGAAAGATATTGCGCAACGCGCACAAGTCTCGACAGCTACTGTCTCATTAGCTCTATCCGGAAAGGGAAGAGTCTCTGAACAGATGAGAGCAAAGATCTTCACCATAGCACAGGAACTCGGCTACCAATATCGGAAAGCTATACCGCAGACTCATAAGAGTACTATCATGCTCCTCCCAGTCAGTAATACCTGGGGACATGTCTGGCACTTCTTGAAAGACCTCATCGACTATATCCAGACAAGGATGACTGCCCTAGGTTATACGAGCCTCATCCTTCCTGTATTGGTTGAACAGCCAGTATCTGAAGTACTGGAGATCATTGGGAAGACCGGTGCCGATGCTATCTACTCGATCCATCATGGGGATCAGGAACTCTTCAAAGCATTATCTGCACGGAGCATTCCCTTGGTGGTGGTTAATAATTCTGAATATCAGAGAGATTTCTGGTCTGTATGCGTAGATGATTTCAGTGGTTCATATGAGGCGATCAATATCCTTCAGGAATATGGTCATACGAAGATCGCCTATTTTGACTATCCGAGACCTTCTCTTCCTGTCATATTCAATGATCGATTCAATGGATTCAGATCAGCAATTCAAGATAAGGGTCTTGATGTTCCAGAGCAATGGAGGATCACTACCCCATTAGAGCATCCAGAAGAGCTTATTGCTGCTATAGATAAGCTTATCTTCCAAGCAGACAGACCTACAGCCTTCTATATTCATGATGATTTCCTAGCTTGCAGGATCCATCACATCCTCACATCTAAGGGAATTCGCATCCCAGAAGATATATCGTTATTGTCACCTGGTGATACGATCGACTACTCGCAGCCTGAATCACCGAAGATCTCTACGATGAAGATCAACACTAACCTTATGGGAAAATATGCGGTAGATCTCATGATGAGCCGTATTCAG
The DNA here is from genome assembly GCA_964564075.1 of uncultured Spirochaetales bacterium. Lineage (GTDB taxonomy): Bacteria > Spirochaetota > Spirochaetia > CAKZLE01 > CAKZLE01 > CAKZLE01. The sequence continues at coordinate 11,902 of CAZLZY010000015.1, read as the reverse complement.
GATATGGAGACTGATCATGCACCCCATGTACTAAAGATTCGGCAGCAACTTGAGGATCGAGGATCTATTGCAAGAATACATGAGATCAGATAACTCCTAAGGGTATCAGTACGATCAAAAGAATCACATTGATCACTGCTAAGCCACCGATGAAGCGTATTTGAGTCTTTGGTGGTTTATCATAGATGAGAAATGATGCTAAGAAGAACGGTATATAGGTAGTGATGAATACCGGTATGGTCCCCCACCAGGGATAGACCCAAAGGAATGCTGGTGTTGATGCTAAGAACACTTCGAATAGAGAGAAGAAGGCTGCATTACCTATAGCTAATACGACCCTATTATTGACTCCCAATATCTTCATATCCTTATCCGCAGGAAGTAGTTTGCTTAATACAAGACCTGCGACAGCGAACATCATGGAGAGCTCCCAACTTACCCCGATAAGCAGTATAAGAGAGGTACTCTCAGGTGAGACTGTCCAGAGGGCATAACCTGATGCAGAGCCAATGCTGGCATTGAGGATCTCAAAGAACCAATGGACCATATACAGGGAAAGCCCTGCTGCTACGCCTCTATAGTTCTTGTTCTTTATCTCTGTCATGTAGATATAGATGACGATGGTGAATAACGCAATGAATGTCCAATGAAAATTATCAGTATTTCGTATCGCTGTATTCGCGATATCTACTGCAGCCTTATTATCAGGAGTCCCAAACCACATACACATCCTCCAAATCAAACTCTATCTCGCCAAGTATATCATAGGTCCTGAAGCAGAAGGTAAGTTTCTCTGTTCATAACTGTAAAAGGAGCTACCTATGAATGACCCAATCATCTACCATGGAGAGGAACTGCTACCTATAACAAGTGATGTTGTATTCAAAGCCGTATTTGGAGCCGAGGATAAGAAGTTTCTATTAGCTGAGCTATTGAAGAATTATCTTGACATAACTATCTCCTCTCTTGATGATATCGAGATCGTTGCAACTGAGAAGAACAAGACCTATGCAAAAGATAAACTCTACCGTCTCGATATTCGTATCATAACAAACGATCAAGAACATATAGATGTTGAGATGCAGGTCCTTGATACCGGTGCTATGATACCTCGTTCACTTTTTTATGCCTGCAGTCTCTATTCTGAACAGATGCAAGAAGGAATGTCCTATTCAGAGGCCGGGAGGGCTGTAGCACTGAATTTTCTGTGTTATAATATGAATACTTATAAGTCCTATGAGCATCATTATCGTATGATACATACTGTTAAAGGTAAAGAACTGACAGATCTACTTGAAATAGTCTTTGTTGAGATCCCTAAAGTCGGGACATCCTCCGAGGATATCTGGAGTGCCTTCCTTGCAGCAAAGACTGAAAAAGATATTGACCGACTCATAGAGATTGAACCGATGATCGGAAAGGCGGTGGAAATTTTGAAGTATGTAAGCGCTGATACACTTGTACGATTTGAATATAATAGAAAGAAGAATGATGCGATCGATAGAGCTTCAGATATTAGAACTGCTGAATTGATCGGTATCAAACAAGGTTTAGAGAAGGGCCAAGTAAAAGGACTCGAACAAGGACTCGAACAAGGACTCGAACAAGGAATCGAACAAGGAATCGAACAAGGAATCGAACAAGGAATCGAACAAGGACTGATCCAAGGCAAGGCAATAGGAGAAGCTGAGATACAAATTGCTATCGCTAAGAAGATGCTATCCGATAATATCCCCCCTGAGAGCATCGCAAAATATACTGAACTCGATCAAATAGTCATAAACAACCTCATAGAGGAACAGCAAAAAGATCAAATATAATAGGTGATGATCTTAAGATGAGCGTCTCTCGTTCTGTCGTATTCTTCCATCATGCAGAACTCCTCATCATGAGTTATCTGGTATCCTGTCATATCTACAAAAGAAAAGAACTCTCGCTTGATTTTTTCAATAAAAACCTATACTGATACAATACGAGGGGATGTGTGATGGACCTATCATTGTATCAGTATCTGTTTCTCTTTTTTGGTGCAGCTCTATCTGGGCTTGTTGATTCAATAGCCGGAGGCGGTGGGATCATCAGTATCCCCGTACTATTATCAGTAGGGATACCTCCCCATGCTGCAATAGCAACCAATAAGTTACAGGCATCCTTCGGTTCCTTCACCTCGATGATGAGATACCGTAATAGTGGACTGGTATCATTACGGAAGGTCTTCCTCGGAATCATCTTCACTGCCATCGGGGCAACTACCGGGGCTCTTCTCATACAGATCGTCGATGCGAGTGCATTGAGTAAGATCATCCCCTTCGTTCTTCTCGCATTGTTGATCTATACGGTAGCAAGCCCAAAACTCGGCGCTGAGGATACTCCACCAAAGATGGCAGAGCCGTTACTATTCATCTGCTTCGGATTAGTTCTTGGTTTCTATGATGGGTTCTTCGGTCCTGGGACCGGCTCCTTCTGGACGATCGCATTCGCTACCCTTGCAGGTTATAACCTCAAGAAAGCAACAGCTGCTACGAAAGCGATGAACTTCACGAGTAATTTTATATCCCTGATCGTATTCTTCATCTCTGGGAAGGTCCTCATCACCATCGGACTGCTCATGGGTGTGGGTCAGTTCATAGGATCATGGATCGGTACTCATCTAGTCATTACGAAAGGGACTAGATTCATCAGGATCTTCTTCATCCTTGTCGTGTCGGCTACGATCATCAATCTATTCATCAAACAGTATCTCTAAGTAATAGATCACAACCCATATCGGAGGAACTGATCTGTAGGAGCATCGGATGCTACCATCAACTCTTTGAGGCTCATCCTCATGCTCTCCATCTTCTGTTCATCATAGATAGGGACACATTGATCTGGATCAATACTCACATCATAGAGCTCATCAGTCAGCCTTTCTGGAGCATTTCTCGCATTACCGGGAACCTTTAGAACGGGACAGTCCTTCAAAAAACTCCAGTTCGGATTCTCAAGCACTGCCGCACTCAAGGTCTTTGTCGTGAAACGAGAGAAGATATTCATAGGAACAAGGGTATAACGATATAAGGGGCTATTATCTGCAGTCTTTGGTGTATGCATATAGACATGCTTTCCATCAGTTATGTTGATACTCTCCCCATAGAAACCGAAGAGTCCATAATCTCTGACTTTGGTATCGTCCTCTATAGTCTCTCTCAAAGGAACTCCCTGCATATCTTGAGGAATAGCTTGTCCGAAGTACTCAAGCAGGGTGGGAGCTAGATCTATGGTCTGAACTAATGAGCCTCTTCTCTCTCCACTCTTACCTGATCTCGGATCCCAGATGAATAGGGGCGTATGAGAGACCTCTTCATACATATGAGTCCCGTTCTTTCCATAGAAGCCATGTTCTCCCAAGAGAAAACCATGGTCGGTATTAACGATGAGCATCGTATCATCCCAAAGGTCATATCTATCCATATGATCCATGACTCTACCAAGATTATCATCGCTCATAGTGACCTTAGCACGATAGAGATTCCGAATATGCTCATTCTCTTCTGGGCTATCCGTACATTTCCCTCTCGGCCAGTCATAATGTTTCCCCGTATAGGTATCCTCATAGAGGCTAAGATATTCATCACTCACGATGAAGGGTTCATGGGGATCGAAGGTCTCGATCTGAAGGAACCAGTTATCTGCTCCATGATTCTTCTCGATAAATTCGAGACCACTAGTGAAGGTCTGGTGAATGGGATAATCCTCTTTCTTATTGAAGTAACTCCTGTTCACCCAATCATAACGCCATACACCTGCAACACTCTTCCCATCCGGCTTCATAGGGATCTTCGATACTTCTGGGATCTCTGGCTCTGCAACACTACCCTTCCAATGGTCACCCTGTTGTCCTCTTGAGAACTCCCAGGATGAATAACGAGTATGATAGGTAGAACCACCGTCTTCCCAATAGTGTGCATGATCACTAGTCAGGTGGGTATAGACTCCAGCCTGTGAAAGGAGCTCTGGCATCGAGTCATCAAATGGTTCGAGTGGACCCCAATCTCTATGAAGGAAGTTGTATCTTCCGGTATGAAGCTCTCTTCTTGCCGGCATACAGGGGATACTCCCTGCATAGCAGGTATCAAAGGTGACGGCCTTCTCGGCAAGTCTCTTGAAGTTCGGAGCTATTACTTCACTATTCCCATAGTTGGGAAGAAACTTTCTATTGAGGGTATCGAACATGACCATGATAGCTTTCATGACAGAGCTCTCCTTTTGTAATGGTAGATTGGTAATACCAATTATAGGTCAAAATTGAGCTCTTGTCAAATCCAATAGCTTCTCTATTTTTTATAGAGAGACCTTCATCACAGACGTGTTCATCCCATCAATGGGAAGTATCCCTTGTTCGGGAAGATATCCCTTACCATTCACCTTGATGACATCGACATTTCCTGTGTAGTAGAGCACTCTAGACGTCTTATTCTCTTCGAGAGTGATATCTAGGGTCCCCTCCTCAATGATATAGGTCAATCGAATCTGATCCTGTTTCCCCTCTTTATACTCAAAGGTCTTCCCATCATCATAGATATACGTAAGGCTTTGAGATCTCATCTCCTTCTTCTCGGGATCTAGTACTAGTAAGAAGTTCACCTGTGAAAGATCAATATCTTCTGTAGAACTACAGCTCTCACTATGGGAGGTAAGAGGAAGGATCGCGCCCTCTTTCATAAACAGGTGTAGTGCATCGGAAGTCTCTTCGATCTTGATCTCTGCAGGTCCAGTGACCCAAGATCCGTCACTTAGATCCAACCAAGAGCCCTCTGGGATCAGAGCAGTATGCTCTGTATCGAAGCTCTCCTCCCATAGGTTCGGAGCCTGCATAAGATCGCCACCTATCATGAACTGTTGTGCATTATCAACGAATCTGTCGTCCTCAGGATATTGGAATATCATAGGACGAACGACCGGATAACCATCAGACTCTTCTGTGATGAACTGCTGATATAGGTAGGGGATGAGGGCATATCTAGTCTTCAAACACCTCTTCACCACCTGAAGCGTCTCATCATCAAAGGTCCAAGGCTCCTGTTCTCTTGTCCCATCCGCACTATGGTTTCTCATGAATGGCAGGAGATAGGTCGTCTTGAACCAGTCGATATAGTTCTTCTTAGAGGCATCACCACCGAAGCCACCGACATCAGATCCGACGAACGGCATCCCTGAGATAGAGAGACTCAATACCATCTCCAGCCCTTTTCTCAAATGGTGATAGTTCGAGATATTATCTCCAGTCCACATCGCTCCATACCGGCTGCTACCGATGGTCCCGCTCCTCGTAAGGGTAAAGGGACGTAGCTTAGGGTTTGATGCTTTTACTCCATCATAGGTCGCTTCAGCCATACCGAGCCCGTAGGCATTATGATAAGCCTGATGTGATATACTCCCATCGCTGAAGAGCATGTCCTCTAATTCTACTGAACCAGTACTCGGATCATTCATATCGATCCAGAATCCTTCAAATCCATATTCTGCCAACTCTTTCGTATATGAGGACCACCATTCTCTTCCTTTTTGCAGAGAGAAGTCAGGGAAATAAGAAGCGCCAGGCCAGACAAATCCGACAAAAGGATTCCCTTCTGGGTTCTTACAGAAGATATCTTGCTCTAATCCATCCCTACAGGGACCAAAGTCATGATCTGCCTTGACCCCAGGATCCAGTATAGGGACAACCCTCCGTCCATGATCCTTCAACCTCTTCAGGTGTTCTTTCAGATGAGGAGATACTTGATCACTAAGGGAGAAGACACGGTATCCATCCATATAATCGATATCGAACCAAAGCCCATCACAAGGAATATCGTGCTCTTTGAATGAAGCATCGAGGCTATGCAGATGATCACAGGTAGAATAGCCCCAACGTGACTGATGGTACCCGAGTGCCCATAGAGGAGGACGTGGAGTCACCCCGCAGAGTCTCTGTATCTTTGCGGCAAGTAAAAGAGGATCCTCATCAGCGATCAGATAGAGTTCTGGTGAACTCTCCTCTGCACCAATATAGAAGTACTGATCATCAGAACCTGTATCAGCAACACCTTCTATGACCTGTCTTGCTCCTGTATCCATGAAGACTGGAGAGGCCGTAGGAACGATCAATGCAAACCAGTGATCCTTTTTCCGTATGATAAGGATCGGAAAAGATGCATACATGGGATCAGTGAACCCATTGTTGATATCATCAGTTGCAAAGTCAGCCCAGACATCGGTATTCCAGAACTTAGTTCGCAGACCCGATTTCTCAAGACCTACGTTCTTCTCTCCCATCCCATAGAAACTTAATGATTCTTCTGATTTAAAACACCATACCCATTTATCTTTCAGTACACCGAAAGGTAATGCGTTATGGGGGACTAACAAAGGTACTCCTGAAAGATCAAAGGATAGAGCTCCCTGAGCATCTACTGAGAGGGTCGCATCAGATGCTTCTTTCCCTAGGACCGAGGTTTCATCGATCAAAGAGGGAGGGACGACCGCCCCCCATCTATTCGAATCAGCTACCGTCACATGAAATATATTGTCTCCCAGATCAGCAACATCAATCGAGGAACTGAGCTGATCTGCTTCCCAACCGATGAAGTTGAAAGGATGATTTATCTTATTGAAATACATAGGCGTCTATAACTCCTTATGGGATTCTCGAAATAGCTCAGTTGAGAGAGTCCAATCCTTCTCAAGATCCCTAAATACTGGAATGATGTCGATAGGGACCTCTTTTACTACTACCTGTGGTCCAGTAAAGGTCTCACCGGTCCATACATCTTCCCACTCTCCAGGAGGAAGATAGATCTCTCGGGTACTCTCACCTTCACCTAGGACTGGTGCGATAAGAAGAGAACGTCCGAAGCGGTATGTCATCTCCTCGTTCCAAGAACGTTCATCCTCAGATGAATCGATCCAAAGAGGTCTCATAAGAGGTTCTCCGCTCTCCTTCATATGTTCGATCTCACCGGTGATATAGGGGATCAACTCCATCCTGAGTTTCGCGTACATCCGATAGATATCGAGCACAGTTGGATCATCGCATCTTTTTGCAATATTCCAAGGAGTCCTATCCACATGAGGTTCCACGTGGTCATAATACTCCGAATGGTACTGCATGATTGGAGAGAAGGCCGCTGCTGCAGTTGATCTCAGATAGAGCTCTGCCGTAGGGATCTCTCCACTGAAGCCTCCGATATCCCATCCAATGATCGGTATTCCTGAGATATTAGAATTCAGGACAGCATTGATGACACCTCTATAGGCATCCCAGGTAGAACCCTGGTCTCCCGTCCAATGGCAAGGATAACTTCCAGCACCGATATACCCGGAACGACTGAAGGTGATCCCATCCCCATCGGGAATATGAGCTTTCATTGCCTCATGATAAGAGGAGATATAGGAGAGCGGGAAGGTATTGATCATCTGATCACCCTGAACATTCTTCTTGTGCTCCTCTTCAAATGCGACTGATGCCTGAACCCCATAACCCCAGAGGTGTTCTCCTCCATCAGTCTTGAATCCATCTACCCCACACTCTTCCATAAGATATGCTCGTTTGTTGAACCACCAATCACGTCCCTTCTTTGCTGCAAGATCAGGGACTTTACTGTGAGAGAACCAGCCGGGTCTTACTCGATATGCTGATTCATCAGCTTCTCTTAGACATAAGCCGGCAGCTTCCACATACTCCCCATCGATCACTTGCTGAACCGGAGTCTCTTCGGAGTTCTCGAACTCCTTGACTACCGGGATCTGCCAGAGAACGAGCTTCTTCCCCTCATCATGCAGCTGATCTATCATTCCCTTAGGATCAGGCCATAGTCCATCTTCTGGGAAGGTGAAGTCATCTAGTCTCATCGGCTCAGCTGATGGTTTTGGGGTGTATTCTGCATCATTCCAGATATAGAAGGTAGCCTCATCACTCCAAGCCTCTATTACGACAACAGTAGCCGGGATATCGAGTTCATCACCTGTTTTAACCTCTGAGAGCACTCTTTGCTGACTATTCCACTCATTACTACTCATCCATGGTCCCAATGCCCATTGAGGTACCTCTAGATGAGAAAGCTGTTTCTGAGCATAGGATCTCTGTATATCAAGAGGACTTCCGAAATACCAATGCAGCGATAAGCTACTTTCATTGCCTATCTCAGCTTTGATCTGAACATAACGCTCGTCCTTTGAACAGATATCAAAGATAGCATTCCTGTTGGTTTCAATCGATAATCCGTACCCTTTATTGGACTGGAAGAATGGGATCGGCATATAGGTTTTGAGCCGCTGGTTCTTATACTGCTCGAAGACCCTGTTCTGAAGGATCTCTCCACGCTGATCAAGCTTATTATATCTTTCACCGAAGCCAAAGAACTTTTCCTCCGGGGCTGCTTCTATACTAAAGGAGATCTCCTTGAAGGTAGACTCTCCGACTGTATAGGAGTAGCTTGTGACACCATTGAACCAGATAACCGGATCTATTTGAGAACTATTATTACAGAGCTTTAGGGACCAAGGTAAGAGTTCGACATGATACGGGCTGTTTGGGAGACTCACGCTCCTACCATCTTGATGTATTTCACCTAGAGGTATCTTAACTCCTTGGGGTGACTCTCCATCTACAAGAATATTAGATATGATATGCCCCAGTTCATATTTCAGTTCAAGGAATATCGACTTTTCCGATAAAATAGAATAGAGCTTGATAGAGAGGGAATCTGAACCCTTATAGAATCTATCAATCTTAGTGAAACTCGTGACTGTACCAACCGTGTAACTGAACCTCTCAGTCTCAGCCTTCCCGAGACCTGAACTTACCCGTAGAAAATACTCTATCTCATCCCCACCACGCTGAGGCGGAAGGGTTGCCATCCAGTACCGTTCACATCCACTGTTCCCTACGCTGTCACTCGTCCCGATACAGATCGCAGGGATTGTGGTGAACATGTCTCCTTTTGATGGAATCCTCCACAGAAGATCCACATATTCACCTTCATCCATCGGATTGATCACTGCACCGACTGAAACAGACTGACCTGCCATCGGGTAGCGTGGGAACCTTTCAAAAGGTTGTTGAAAATAGGGCTGCTCATTACCAAAAGGTCTATGAGTAATATGTAGGTCCTTGATATCCATACGAACATTCCTTATCATTGTTATAATAAAGGAGGCACCTGATTCATTTTAGGCCAGGTGCCTCTTAAGTACAAGTTCTACCTGATATAATATATCAGCTAGAGTGTGATTTGTGCTTCGGCCTCTTTCTGTGCTTGATCTAACGCATCTTGTGCAGAAAGAAGACCGTCTCTTGCCATCTCGATCTTAGTATTCACGATATTGGTCAATTCAGCGAACTGTTCTAGTGCAGGTGGTTTTACCGCATAATTCAAGGAGTTCACTACTGCTACCTTGTTCGTTGGAGGGGTATCTTCGATATATCGTTTCATGATCTCAGGATCACTGACTGTGGGGAGTTCCCACTGTGCTTCGAGTCTTAGGTCGACTGCTTTTGGATTTGAAGCCAAGAAGTTCAGGAACAGGAAGGCCTCTTCTGGATGCTTGGTAGTCTGGCTCACACAACCAACATTTCCAAAGAAGTGGGTTGCTTTTGCAATATTTCCAGGTTCTACTTCAACGCCCCAGGGGAAATCCGCTCGTGTCTTCAGGTCATTGAATGCCCAAACACCATTAAGCCACATACCAAGCTTTCCTTCAACGAAGAGATCACTCTCAGGTCTGTCTGCTTGAGCCTCTTTATCTGGCATGACCTTATATTTATAGACTCTATCGAGCATATACTGTAGGGTCGCAACATTCTCTTTGCTGTTGATGGTAAATGTCTTTCCATCAGGAGTCATGAGTCCACCACCGTTCTGCTGGGAGACTTTGTAGAATTCCCAGAACTGGATAGGATTGAACATTCCCCAGATATCATCACCTAGCGCTGAGATCTTCAAACCAGCAGCAAGGGAATCTGCCCAGGTCCAATCTTCGGTAGGATATGCTACGCCGGCCTGATCGAAGAGGTCCATGTTATAGACAAGTACTACCGTCGAGAACATCAGAGGGATAGCTTGGAGGTTTCCATCAAAGCTTACTGCATCTAAGAGTCCCGCACTATATACGTTCTTATCGAGTCCGGTCTCTGTAAAGAGTGAATCCAAGGGTCTGAGTGATCCTCGAGTCGCATGAGCAAGGAAGTTCTCCATATTCAGTTCAAAACAGTCTGGAGCATCATTACCGGCAATTCGGGTAACTAGCTGTGTCCAGTAGTTGTCCCCATAACCCATTGCTTCATTCTCTACCTTGATATTTGGATTCTCTGCTTCGAAAAGAGCGATCATCTCTTGCAATACCGCTGCATTTTGCTCTCCTGCTGAGAAATTGTTGTATTTGATGGTTACAACGCCATCCTCGGCAGCTCCTGTTGCGAACAATGGTGTTACTAAACAACACATGACAACCACTACTATGAGTGCTCGATACCAGTTCTTCATTTCAAACTCCTTTTCCATCATACTTGATGGGTGATTCTTTACCCGGAACCCTTGGTCCGGATCCAACCTGTTATCCTTTGAGGCCACCTGTGGAGAGGCCCTCTTCAACATATTTCTGCGCTATGATATATACGATAACGATCGGTACGATCGATATCAGAGAACCAGCCATGAGAAAGTGCTGGTAATTCCCGAATTGTGTTCCCATATTCCCAAGCCCCAACTGCAAGGTCCACTTACTTCGACTTGACAGGACGATCAATGGCCAAAGGAAACTGTTCCAGGCCCCCATGAAATTGAAGAGTCCCATAGTGAAGAGTACCGGTTTTGCAAGCGGGAGCATGATCGTCGAGAAGACTCTATAGAGAGAGGCTCCATCCATCATGGCTGCCTCGATATAGACATTACTGATACGCATCATGTTCTGTCTGATGAAGAAGATCGCAAATGCATTACAGAGTGCCGGTAATAATAGAGCTAGGTATCTGTTTAATAACCCAAAGGTCTTCAAGGTGATGAAGTTAGGGATCATCGTTATGGTCCCAGGAAGCATCATGGTAAAGAGGAACAGACTAAAAAGAAAATTCTTACCTTTGAATTCTAGCTTCGCAAAGGCAAAGGCTGCCATAGCTGCGGTGAGAAGGGGGATGATCGTCAACATGGACGAGACGTAGAAACTGTTTACGATACTTCTTGCGAAGTTCACATTACTCAGTTTGAAGATCTGTGTATAGGCCTCCACACTTGGTTCTTTTGGGATCCATCTAATAGGGATCGTATGGATCGCCTCTCGAGCCTTGAACGAGGTACTGAGCATCCAGAGGAATGGTACTATCGCTGATATTGCGATGATCGATATGATCATATAGAAGAGGATCTTTCGTATATTTCGTCTAGCCTTCATAGGACACCCACTTTTTCTGAAAGGAGAATTGCATGATCGTTACGATGAAGATCACTACAGCCAAGGCCCAAGCGATAGTTGATGCATACCCCATATTGAAATAGGTGAATGCATTTCGATATATCTGTTCTACCGGTACTTTAGTAGCCCCTGCCGGACCACCATCAGTCATGATGTAGATCGATTCGAAGACCTGAAAACCATTTATGACGTTGATGATGACAAGAAGGAATAGTGTCGGAGATATGAGCGGCAAGGTGATACTCTTGAATCTCTGCCAGGGTGAAGCCCCATCGATCTTTGCGGCCTCATAATAGGTCTTGTTTATACCCTTGAGAGCTGCGAGAAGGATCAGTGCATAATATCCGGTATCTTTCCATACTGCAGCGATCACGACTCCAGGCATTGCCCAGACTTGTGAGGTCATCCAGCTTGGTCCTTGGATCCCAATGATCTGAAGCCAGTTGTTCACCAGACCATATTTACCATTGAG
>CAZLZY010000014.1:0-16070 GCA_964564075.1 uncultured Spirochaetales bacterium | reverse complement strand
ATGAGTTAAGTATATTATAGAACAGTCAGATTATCAATAGCATCGATCCCGGTATATGAGAGTTCTCGTACCTCTGGTGCAGTTGCCAGTTCACTACGGGCATAGAGCTGTTTTGATACCGGATATGCGTACAACTGTGATGCTCGACTTATCATCAGATCATCGATCATAGCAGGATCACAAGAGGGATCTAACCAGGCAGCATAGGAGGCCTTCTCAATAAGGAGTGGCATCCTATGTTTCTTATTATGGATAGCATCCACGACCCCGACAGAGGGGACGGTGATGATGGAGAAGCTCCTGTATTCCTTACCTGATTGGGGTCCGTACCAGAGATCAAAGATCCCGCCGAGTGCGAAGAGCTCCCCTTTCTTATGCAGGTAGAAGGGATAACTCTTCTCCTGATACGAATGGGGTTCGAAGAATCCACTTACTGGGATAAGGCACCGCTGCTGGTGTTTCATCGCACTCTGAAACGAAGGAAGTCTTCGAATCGTCTCACTTCTTGCATTGAGTGTCTTGTTCTGGAGCCCAAGAGCAGTACTACGATCCTTTGCCCAATGAGGGACTAGCCCCCAATAAGCTGAGGAGAGCTTGGGAACTTCTGATGCAGGGAGTATCGGCCATGCGGGGTGAGAGAACCCTGACCTCTGATGGTAGATGATCTTATCATCTGTCGTGGCATAGGCGGGATAGGTATCGAAGATCGTACCGAACTCCTCTTCCAATGCGATCAATTCAGCGATGATAGACATATTGAAACACATATGGGGACCTCCTACGAGATCATGGTAGCATACGAGGGAACTCTTGTGATTGATACCTACCTCTTTTTTTTCAACTATGTTATACTTCTTACCATGCAGCACGCCCAAACACTACTATGGTATGACCTAGAGACATTCGGATTACATTCTCAATATGACAAGATCACTCAGTTCGCAGCTATCAGGACGAATATGGATCTAGAGATCATCCAAGAGCCTATCGTTCACTACTGTAAGATAACTGAAGACTATCTACCGGACCCGCTCGCTTGTCTCATTACCGGTATCACTCCTCAATTGACGATTGAGAAGGGATTACCTGAAAGAGAGTTCATACAGAAGATCTTATCTGAATTCTCAAAGCCTCAGACCTGTGTTGTCGGGTATAACAGTATAGCCTTCGATGATGAGTTCATCCGTAATGCATCGTATCGAAACTTCTTCGATCCCTATGTTCGTGAATATGCCAACGGTAACAGCAGATGGGATGTCATGAACATGCTGAGAGCTGCACATGATCTGAGACCTGATGGGATCAACTGGCCGATCAATGAGAAAGGTCGTCCCTCTTTCAGATTAGAGGTCCTGACCAAAGAGAATGGGATCAGTCATGAAGATGCCCATGATGCATTAGCCGATGTCTATGCGACTATAAGTGTTGCAAGACTCGTCAAGCAGCATCAGCCCAATCTCTATAACTATGCCTACACACACAGACAGAAGAGACCCTTGAAGGATCTCGTCAATGTATATACACAGACACCATTCCTTCATACCTCGTGGTTACATACGACAGAATACGGGTGTTCAGCTCTGATGATGCCCATAACTGCCGACCCCCACAATAGCAACGCAGTCTACTGTTTCGATCTCTCAAAAGATCCTGAGGTGCTCTTCAGTGCAACACCTGACGAACTGAGAGCTCAGCCAAAACTGGTCAAGATAGGTTTGAACAAATGCCCCTTCATCTCTCCAGTATCGATCCTCACCGATGAGGTGGCCCAGAGACTTCATATCGATAAGGATCTCTGTCGTAAGAACTTCAAGAGGATACGGGAAAGACATGATCTTCCGAGTAAGATCCATGCTACGTTCAGTGTTCCCTACCAGGAAAACATCTCTGATCCAGATTTCCAGATATATTCGGGTGGGTTCTTCCCCGATACCGATAGAGATCGTTTTACCCTCATCCAACGGGCGACGCCTGAGGAGTTGATGGATCTTAATCTGAGATTCGAAGATAAACGAATCCCTGAGATGCTCTGGCGATATACCTGTAGGAACTATCCTGAAGTCCTCAGTGATGAAGAGAGACGAAAGTGGCATAACTTCTGTGCAAGCCGGCTTCTGTTCCCTCCAGGGGACATCATGACGAGTTACCAGTTCTATACGAGGAAGATCAAAGAGAAGGCGGCAAGTAAGGAGACTACAGGACAAGGGAAACTTGTCCTGAAAGCCCTAGAGGAGTATGGAGAGAATATCCATATGAAAGTGATCAAGTCTAACTGATCACCTTCATCTCTTTTCCTACTTTGATGAATGCTCCTATCGCACGATCAAGGTCTTCAGATGAATGAGCTGCAGAGATCTGCACTCTGATCCGAGCCTTACCCTTTGGTACGACGGGATAGACGAATCCAATGACATAGATCCCCTCTTCTAAGAGTCTATCGGCAAAAGCTACTGCGGTGACCTCATCATAGAGCATCACTGGTACGATCGGAGTATCCCCTTTCACGATATCAAAACCGGCTTCTATCATCTTCTCTTTGAAGTATCTAGCAGATTCGGTAACCCGTATTCTACTATCTGACTCTCTTTCGAGTTTATCGATCACGGCAAGAGTCCCACCTACGACAGCTGGAGCTAACGTATTAGAGAAAAGATATGGACGAGAACGCTGTCTGAGCAGTTCGATCAGCTCCTTCCTTCCAGAAGTACATCCGCCACTCGCACCACCGAGAGCCTTTCCGAAGGTCGTGGTGATCAGGTCCACACGACCGAGTACCCCGCAGTGCTCACTCGTCCCACGGCCCTTCTCTCCTATGAATCCTGAGGCATGAGAATCATCGACCATGACGAGAGCATCATACCTATCAGCAAGATCACAGATACCTTTCAGGTTCGCTATATCCCCATCCATCGAGAAGACCCCATCAGTAGCGATAAGACGGTAACGTGCACCTGAAGACTCTTTGAGACATCTCTCTAGGTCTGCCATATCAGAATGGGAATATCTATAGCGCTGTGCCTTACAGAGTCTGACACCATCGATGATGGAAGCATGATTGAGCTGATCTGAGATCAAGGCATCCTCAGCACCAAGGAGTGGTTCGAAGAGCCCTCCGTTCGCGTCGAAGCAGGCTGCATAGAGGATCGTATCCTCGGTGCCGAGAAACGTACTCATTCGCTGCTCTAGTTCGGTATGTATCTGCTGTGTACCACAGATGAACCGGACTGAAGATAGGCCATAGCCCCACTCTTTCATCGTCTTAGATGCAGCATCGATCACATCTTGATCATTAGAAAGACCAAGATAGTTATTAGCACAGAAGTTCAGGACCTCTGCCCCTCCTGCCACCTCGATATGTGAACTTTGAGCGGTGGTGATCACCCTCTCCCGTTTATATAATCCCTGTTCATCCAATTCTTTCATAAGATCCTTAAGATCTTCTTTCATCTTACCAAACATCATATCCTCCTAAACCGTAAGGTCACACTCTACCCTTGAGGGTCGTGATCATATCTTCTGTCATCGCATGCAGATCATAGGTCGGCTTCCAATCCCATTCTACACGTGCTGCATAATCTTCCAAAGAGTTCGGCCATGAATCTGCGATAGCCTGTTTCAACGGATCTACCTTATAACTGATCTGGAAATCCGGAATGTGATTTCTGATATATGCCGCCTGTTCTTCAGGGCAGAAACTCATAGCAGTCACATTGAAGGCATTCCTATGTCTTAGACGCTCACCATCTGCCTCCATAATCGATATCGCAGCATTGACGGCATCAGGCATATACATCATATCGAGATAGGTACTCCCCGATAGAGGACACTCATATCTTCCACTCTTGACCGCTGCATAGTAGATCTCGACTGCATAATCAGTCGTCCCACCTCCTGGAGGCGTCATATTGGAGATGATACCAGGATATCGTACCCCACGAGTATCAACATCATATTTATGATGATAATAATCACAGAGAAGCTCTCCTGCTACCTTGGTGATCCCATACATGGAGGTAGGTCTCTGTACCGTATCCTGAGGAGTGAAGTCCTTTGGAGTCGTCGGCCCGAAGGAGCCGATCGAAGATGGTGTGAAGATAGAGCACTTCTCTGTCCTTGCGACCTCGAGAGCGACCATCAGGCCATTCATGTTAATATCCCATGCCATCTGAGGTCTCATCTCTGCTGTTGCAGATAAGAGGGCGGCAAGGTGGTAGATCGTATCCACCTGATACTCTTTTACGAGTTCAGTGAGGCGTTCTCCATCTCTGCAATCCACTTTATGGAATGGACCGGAATTCACCAGTTCCACATTAATATCATCTCTAATATCAGTGAGAATGACATTATCTGTCCCATATCGCTTGCGTAACGCTATGGCGATCTCAGACCCCAACTGGCCTAGAGAGCCATTTATCATAATACGTCTCATAGAATCTACCTGCCTATATATATCTTGACTATAACCACAAACAACAATACAATATAATAAATTATTTTCATTATAGTAAACAAGGTTTATTATGTCAAACATTTATCGCTATAATGAACAAGATATATTCAGGGGATAATTATGGAAAAACCTCCAAAGATCGGTAAGAATATTCAACAACTAAGAAATTCTCAGGGATTCACCCTGAACGTCCTATCAGAACGAAGTGGTGTCTCAAAAGCCATGCTCAGTCAGATAGAATCTGACAAGGTGAACCCAACAGTCGCCACTGTCTGGAAGATATCACAGGGACTCAGTGTTGAGATCCATGCCCTTCTAGCTGGTAGTGTGGTCCCAAAGAGGAAGTTCTTGATCAATAGATATGAGAACATCACGACTCTCGATACCGATGCTGAGGGAGTTCATATCCACGTACTCTCACCCCTTAGCATGGTCGAGGATCTAGAGATGTATATCCTCACATTCGAACCAAAGAAAAAACTCGAATCAGATGCACACTTTCCCAAGACCGAGGAGTTCCTCACTGTTGTCAAAGGTCATGTACGAGTGAAAGCTGGAGAAAATGTCGGGGATTTGAAGAAAGGGGATTTCATCACCTACCACTGTGATGTGGAACATACTATTGAGAATATTGGGAATTCTGAAGCTAAGGTCCATCTAGTCGTCAGGTACAACCAACAGATAGATACTAATCAATGATCACTACAGAGCGGCTCTTCCGAGCCCGCTCTGCTGCGAACCCTATCCGATAACTCTCGATGAGCTCCTCAAGAGAATCACTAGTATATTTTTGAGGTGTCACGAACAGAGATTCCATCAGCCTGATATCACCACCACCATGTCCAGATACAGGATTCTTGTCCTCCCATAACACACGCTTCTTCCCTTGATAATGATCATAGTAGGTAAGCTTCTCATCAGCGAGGGTGAATCGTCCCTCAAGAGTCCCCATACTCCCGTTTATCCGAACCCAACGACCCTCAAGATAGGAATGTCCCTCAAGAGTCAGAGTCGCGGTGACTCCAGATCGGGTTCTCATCATGACCACCTGGTGGTCCGGTACATCGTTATCACAATGGTAGACACAACGACCGTAGGGGCCAGTCTTCAAGGCCGTGTGCTTACCCTCTCTACTCAGATCAGTAGTGATCGCTGTAGCAGGCCACATATCCCATTGGGAGAGGAATCTCAGAGCTCTGATCCTTGAAGCGACCCGTTGTACTGTTTTCGGAAATCGTAGCACGATAGATCCTACGAAGCGTAACCATCTGTTCGAAGAGTATTTGAACCCGCTTATCAAGGGGAGTGCCTGCATATAGAGTCTTGGTGCATACCAGGGACAGCCCTCACTATGGGGACAACCATCAAGACAGAACAGTGTTGCTCCCTCTGGAGCTTGATCACTCCGGTACCAGCTGAGCTCTCCAGTAGAGGCCACCTCTGTGACCGTATCAGGTAGGCACCAGTTGATGATATCAAGATCGTGACAGCACTTTGCTATGAGTATCGGTGAGGATTCACTCTCACGCCGCCAGTTACCGCGTACGAAGGAGTGCGCAAAGTGCCAATAGGAGATATGTTCTGACTGCTCTATATGGAGGACCTTCCCGATCATCCCATCATCGATACTCTTCTTGATCGCACCAAAGAACCCGGTATACCGGAGCACATGACAAAGATGAAGTCTTCTATCTAATCGTTTAGCGGTCTCATAGACCTCAAGACACTCCTCTTCATTGATCCCTGCAGGTTTCTCTAAGATCACATCATAGCCTATCTCCATCGCTCGGATAGCGATAGGGGTATGCATCTGATCCTGAGTACAGATCAGGGCATAATCAGCTGGGAGCCTCTGTTCAAGCAGCTCCTCCCAAGTCGAGAAGATCTGATCTTCAGTGAGGTCGAACAATCGAGCGGCCTGGCCTCGCCGAACCTTCTTTGGCTCCGCAACGGCCATGACTCTCACATTCTCCTTATGAGATGCCATCCATTGTCCGTAGATATCAAGACCTCTTAGTCCAGCTCCGATCAGTATGACACGTTTCATGCTCTTACCTGTCTATTCCTTGTGCAGGAATTCTTGTACTTCATGAGCATCTAGCTCATCTAACGGATTCTCAACACAGAATGTAGAGAACCGATCGAACCACTTATCTTTCGAACCTTCATGCTCATAGTGGTATCTCATGAACTGGATCAAACGCATGAATGTATGATTATCAAGTCCATGTTCCATGACACAGGCCTGTTGGGCAGCTTCTACCTCATCGATCCCAAGGATCCTTTCAAAGAACTCTTCGATGATCTTATGCTTTTGAAAGATCATCCCGGCTCGTTTCTTGCCTGCCTCAGTCAACGTGATCAGTCCGTAAGGTTCATAATTGACCAGACCATCTCTAGAGAGGGTCTGCAATGCAGAGGTAACACTTGGCTTACTGACTTCGAGTTCGGCTGCTATCTCTTTTACTCGTACGACAGGTCTACCCTGCAGTATCTTATGTATAGCTTCTAGATAATCCTCTTGATTACTTGTCATCTCTCTTTTCACGTAAGTCCCACCTTATCTTCTAGCATATCACAATTCTACTGCTTGACCTGATATGCGTCAATAAGAGTATCACTATTGCTACATCATAGCCCTTGAGCTATACTCGCTCCATTATGTGGAAAACTTACTCAAAAGCTATCTTAGCTTGTCTTCTCTGGTCAACAGCCTTTACCGGAGTGAAGATCGGACTCAAATATACATCACCTCTCTATTTCGCTGGGATCAGGTTCATGCTCGCAGGGCTCCTAGTACTCCTCTTTACCAAAGACCGTAAACAGATCTTCTCCTTCTTAGTGAAGAACTGGAAAATATCCTTGACCGTCGGTCTTCTACAGACATCGATCATGTATGGGCTCTATTTCAATGGAGTCAATCTTCTTCCGGCAGGTGTTGCCGCGATCATCGTTGGGGCAGGACCACTCATCACCGCGATCATCACCCATTTCACGATCGCCAATGATCGACTCTCGGTACAGAAGACGTTCAGTCTTCTGATCGCACTAGCGGGTGTCGTCCTCATCAGTATCAGTAGGAACAGCACGAGCGGGTCAGGGAGTCATGAGCTTATCGGAATCTTTCTATTATTGTTCTCAAGTATGACGAATGCATTCAGTCAGGTCATCGTGAAGAAGAGACCAAACAACCCCCTTCTCTTGAATGCTTCACAGCTGTTCATCGGAGGATTTATATTAGTAGTGACCTCTCTATTTGTGGAGGGTGTACCTACACTCATGCTACCGCTTGAGTTCTATACGGCTCTTCTCTGGCTCAGTGCAGTCTCAGCTGTATCATTCTCGATCTGGTATACTTTGCTACAGGTCCCGGAGATCAAGGTCTCTGAGATCAATATCTTCAAGTTCATCATTCCGATATCCGGTGCGATACTCAGTTGGGTCATCTTCCCTGAAGACAAACCACAACTGATGACGATCATCGGGATGGTGATCATTTCACTGTCGGTCCTTCTCTATTATGGGAATAGATCTGAGAAGATCTCCTAGAACTCTATCCCTTCTTGAGCCGGAACACCTCTGCTTCGCAGGTGGTGTTTCACATCAGTTATCTCTGAGATCAGATCGGCGACATCCAAGATAGGTTGAGCCATAGCTCTCCCTGTTAGCAGTAGTGTGGGAAGTTCTTCTCTATGCTCTGTCAGCCATTGGGCTACCTCTTGGGCATCGACCCAATCATAGGTCAGTACATATGAGATCTCGTCAAGGAGGATAAGATCATATTCACCTGATAACATCCATGCTTTAGCCTGTTCCCAACCTTTTCTCACCTCTTCGATCGATTTTGTATGATCCTTCTCTTTCCAGGTGAAACCACAACCGTAGTTCTCCCAGTCGATACCAAGTCTCTTAGCCATCTTATACTCACCCCAAGCTTCCGGCCCACTCTTGATGAACTGCAATACTCCGCATCTTTGTCCATGTCCACAAGCTCGAAAGATCATACCGAGAGAGGCCGTCGTCTTACCCTTCCCATTTCCTGTATATACACCAATAATGTTCTGTTTCATACCTGCGACTATACATGTTTTTCTTGCGGTTGACAATAAAACCACCTATACTGCCTTCATGAGAATCAAGAGGATCGATATAGCTACGAGTACCGCTCTTTTCGTCTATGCAGCAAGCATGGTAATCACCCCTATATGTCTTCTGTCGATGGCTGAGGACTTCTCCTTCACCTATACAGGTGGTGGAGCTCTAGGAGGGGTGAAGAGCTTTCTTATACTGGCTAGTCTACTCATCAGTGGATTCGTCGCAGCTAGGATCACCAAGAGGATAGCCGTTGGTCTAGGAATAGCTATCGTGGGGTTAACTCTCATCGGTGCTGGCCTTGCGACGAGTTATCAGTTCGTCATGATCTGTATGATCGTCATGGGGATCGGATGTGGTCTCATCGAAGCGTTGACGAACCCTCTCGTCCATGATGCACACCCGGATGAGTCAAATAAATATCTGAACTATGTGAATGCTTTCTACTCTATCGGGGTTGTCGTTACCGTCATCATCACAGGATTCCTCCTAACCTTCGATGTCTCCTGGAGAACCCTCTTCATCGTCACAGGGATCTTCACCTTAGCCTCTTCACTACTCTTCTTCCCTAAGGATGACTCGATCAATGAGTCAGGGTCCTCTATTCACTATAGCAATTGGCTCCTCTGTCTAAAACAGCCGGTCTTCTGGATGCTTGCCACAGCCATCTTCTTCGGAGGAGCAGCTGAGGCCGCCTTCACCTTCTGGAGTGCGAGTTATATTCAGGTACACTTCAGTGCGATGGCCTCTGCCGGTGGTATCGGGACCGCACTATTCGCTTTTGCTATGGCAATCGGTAGGATGACGACCGGCAAACTCACACAGAATCACTATACAGATCGTTGGCTCCTGCTCGGAGTCTCGATCATCGGTCTCATCGCAAGTCTTGGTATCTATATGACACCGTCTATCTATATATTCTACCTGATGCTCTTCATCTCAGGATTTGCCGTAGCGCCCTATTGGCCAACGATCCAATCGGTCTCTACGACCTTCGTCAAGGGAGATCCTACACTACTGTTCATCCTCTTATCCTGCTTTGGGATCCCAGGTATCGGGGCAGCGACTTGGATCATGGGCTTTATCGGAGATAAGTCTTCACTCAACAGTGCTCTGATCGTGATACCAGTATGTTATGTTATGGTGATCGGATCCTGTATCCTCCTTATCATCCACACAAGGAATAATAAAAAATAGGCTCGATTCCTTTACGATTAACCTCTTCTTATGGTACTCTGATGTTACATTTTGTAACATATAGAGGAATGACATGCAGAGATGGGAAGACCCTTCGATCATTGGGATCAATAAAGAGCCCTCACACCTTATCGCTTTACCATATGATACTATTAACGAAGCCTGTACTCCTGTAGCCTCAGGGGGGCCATGGGGGGACCCTGAAGAGAAAGAACAGGGATCACACTCTCCCTGGAAACAAAGCTTGAATGGAAGCTGGAAGTTCAGTTTCTCAGAGACGTATGCTATGAGGGACCAAAGCCTTGATGACACCCATTGGGATACGATCACAGTTCCGGGAGTCTGGGAGCTTCAGGGATACGGGACTCCCTACTATCTTGCATTCGATTATCCTCCGGCCATCAGTAAGAGAAAAAGCCAGATCCCAAGGATCGATCATGCTGACACCCCTACCGGAATCTATCAGAGAAGCTTCACGGTCCCTGCTTCTTGGTTGGACAGGACAGTCTATATCCATTTTGGAGCAGTGAAATCTGCTATGACCCTCTGGATGAATTCCATCGAGGTCGGCTACTCTCAAGGGTCCATGACACCAGCAGAGTTCGCCATCGATTCATATCTTAAAGAGGGCCTTAACACGATCAGAGTAGAGGTCTGCCGTTATTCAGACGGAACCTATCTTGAGGATCAGGATATGTGGTTCTTCAGCGGGATCTACCGAGAGGTATATCTCTATGCTGAACCTCGTACTCATATCAGGGATCTGTTCGTAAGATCATCACTAGATTCGAACTATGAACATGCACAGATGCTCTCCGACATCACGATCAGAAATACTGAAGAAGACGATAGGCATGGTAAGATCGAGATCATCCTCTATGAAGAGGTCCCCTCTATCCTGGGATCAGTGAACTATACGGTTGGGGCGATGAGCTCGGTCACTGTCTCTGCAGAACATATGATCTATTCTCCCGAGCTATGGAGTGCAGAGATCCCGAACCTCTACCGAGTCATCTTCATTCTCAAGGATGATCAAGACCAGATCCTTGAGGTCAAGACACTCAATACCGGTTTCAGACAGATCGAGATCAAAGATGAGAGGATCCTCTGTAATGGGAGACCGATAGCTATTCGTGGAGTGAACCGACATGAGTTCGATCCCGACCATGGCCCTGCTGTCCCCAAAGAGCGTTATATTGAAGATCTCATCATCATGAAGCAGCATAACATCAACTCGATCAGAACAAGCCACTACCCCAATGACCCCTACTTCTATGAGCTCTGTGATGAGTTCGGTTTCTATGTCATGGATGAGGCAGATGTGGAGACGCATGGTATCAGACAACACGGAATACCAGGATGGGATGACCGGTGGAAAATGGCCGTGGTCGACCGGATGGAGAGGATGGTCCTAAGAGATAGGAATCACTGTTCGGTGTTCATGTGGTCACTAGGAAACGAGGCGGGACATGGACCGAACTTACTAGATTCGACTCGACAGTTCCACTATGAGGGTGACCTCACCATGGAAGCAAGCGATGTGATCTCGAGGATGTATCCTAAAGTAGAAGACCTAGACACGGTTGGAAACCATGAAGATCTTACGATCTCCTGGTTCGAGAACCTGACGAATAAACTCTCAGCTGATAACAAGCCCTGTAGGGCTGATGACTATAAGGGAAAACCCATGATCCTCTGTGAGTATGCCCATGCCATGGAGAACAGTCTTGGTAACCTTGATGAATATATCGAACGCTTCGAGAAGTATCCCAATATCGCAGGTGGTTTCATCTGGGACTTCGTAGATCAGTCGATCAGATCACAAAAGGAAGATGGTTCGATTCACTGGCTCTATGGCGGCGACTACGGGGAGGCGAAGAGCCATCGTTACTATTGTGCTAATGGTATCGTAGCTGCCGACAGGAGTTTCCACCCGAGTATATTCGAGGTGAAGAAACAGTATCAGCGGATAGCTTTCTCTCTAGATAAAGATTCTCAGAGGATCGTGATAGAGAACAAGTTCGAGTTCATCGATCTTAAGGACTATAAGGTGATCCTCAAAGCTACGTGTGACGGAGAACCGGTAGGCTCCCAACAGACCTATTTAGAATCCCTACCACCGCAACGCCCTTGCAATATATCCATCCCTGATGAGTTTCTCAGCCCTTCGGGAGAGCTCATTCTGACAGTCTCCGTTCTTACACCAAAAGATACGATATGGGCTCTCTCAGGTCATGAGATAGCCTGGGAACAGTTCGTGGTAACCCCATGGAGTCCTAAAGGATCTGACATCCCTGATGGGATAGCCAGCATAGAAGAGACCCCTACACATCTTACTCTCACCTCAGGTCTGAATTCTTACAGCTGGGATACAGAGACAGGGAATCTTACCATTATCGATCATGGAGAGGGAAATATCTTAGAAGCACCGCTTCATGCGAACTTCTGGAGAGCAAGCATAGATAACGATCGTGATATCTCAAATCTATTTCCCATCATGAGGCCCTTCTTCCCTGATAGAGCTTCACGAAGAGGGACTCAGAAGATCCGTTTGAAGGGTCTCATCCATCGGGTAGAGGATCATGCAGTTGTTGTGACTGCAAAACACTCATCCCCTCTTTTCAAAGAGGGGTTCACCCTTATCTTCAGGGTCTCAGCAAACGGAACACTTCACATAGAGATGGAGGGAACCCCTAAGAGGGACCTCATGCGGTTTGGGATGACCTTCGGTCTACAAGGGGCTTTTGACACCTTCTCCTGGTATGGTAGAGGCCCCCTTGAAAGCTATTGGGATAGGAAGAAAGGGATGAAGATCGGTAGATACACCCTACCTATCTCAGAACTCCCACACCTCTATATGAGGCCCCAAGAGAATGGGAATAGGAGCGATATCAGAAACTGTACGATATCTGGAGATAAGAGGCAAGATATTACCATCACTGCAGCTCCAGAGCTGTTCCATATGGGTATCCAACCGTGGACCCTATCTGAATTAGAGGATGCAGAACATATCTACGAACTTACTTATAGAGATTCTCACACGTGTACGTTAGACTATAGACAGAGAGGCGTCGGTGGTGACCTACCGGGCATGATCAATCTTCATGATCAGTATCGTATTGCTAAAGGTAGACATTATCGATATGGTATAACGATAGCTCCAGGGATAAGGAAGTGACGATATGGAAGAGTTGACTCCATTACGAATCAAAAGAAGGAACAACCTGTTAGAGATCGCAGAGGATTTCTTCATCGAACATGGCCTACATGCCAGTACGATGGAAGATATTGCGGCTGCAGCAGGTATCTCTCGACAGACAGTATATCGTTACTATGGATCAAAAGAGGAGATAGCTTTCGCGGTTGAGATCCGTGTACTCAAGAGGATATATACGAGAATTGAAGAGCTCTTCACTACAGCAAACGGCCTCGGCATGGAAGGTCTCTATGAGATGTCAAGTGAACTCATCTCATCATTCGTGATCGAATATGAGAGAGAGCTGAAATTCACTGGAGTCTTCGATACCTATTTCCAACAATATCCTGATTCTTCTTTCTATGAAGAGATGAAGTCAGTATTAAAGAACTTTGAGAACCCTTTTACGAATATGATCAATTATGAGGTTACCCATAACCATATTGAATTAGAATATCCAGCTGAACTCATCGGAGAGATGATCTCCAACTCACTCCTCTCTCTCTGTCAGAGGGTACTACTGAGAAGAGAGACGCTCAAAGAGGAGTATGGGACAGACCCCGTCATCATGGTCCCGATACAACTGAAGTTGTTCATAAAGGGACTACTAAGCTAGTCAATCAAGATTCATATATGACAGGAGCAGATGCTCCTGTTTTTTTGCCCTCAGCCTCACCTCTAGAGAATTATCAGGACGTAAAAAATCTGCTACCAGCATGATACTGACAGCAGATCCATAGGTGCAGGATCCAGTTCTCTAGGTTCTTAGGTAAACATCGATAGATTCAGCACTGTTCCTACCCTGTGCTATCGCATGAACTACCAAGGAGGCACCCATAACAGCATCACCAGTGGCAAACACACCATCAACTGAGGTCATGTAGTCTTCACTCACGGCTATATTCCCTCGAGGGTCTGTATCGATCTTGAACCCCTTCACGAGGGGAGAGTCCTTGTAGGGGACGAATCCCATACTCAAGAGTACGATATCGGCATCCAATAGGAAATCAGATCCTGAGATCTCCTTGAAGGAGTCATTCTCCCATTCCAATCGAGAACAGCCGACTTTCACGACTTTCCCATCTTTCCCATAGAGCTCTTTCGTTCCAATACTCCACAGTCTCTCACAGCCCTCCTTATGGGAAGACGAGGTCCTCAAGATCTTAGGCCATTCGGGCCAAGGATTGGATACTATCCTGTCATCACTAGGTTGTGGCAGCAACTCGATCTGAGTCACGCTCTTAGCTCCTCTTCGGATCGCAGAACCGACACAGTCAGATCCCGTATCACCACCACCGATGACAACGACATGCTTACCTTTAGGATCGATCAGTCTTCTTTTCGAGATCGTATCTCCCAAGATGAGTTTTGTCTGTTGAGTGAGGAAATCTAGTGCAAAATAGATGCCCTTCAGATCCCTTCCAGGAGCTTGTAGGTCCCTGGGTTTCGGGGTGCCTGGGGCAATAAGTACTGCATCATAGTTCTTTCTCAAGTATCTTGGTGAGATATCTCGGCCGACTTCGACCTCAGTCTCGAACTTGACTCCTTCAGCAGAAAGCTGCTCAAGTCTTCTAGCGATGATCGGCTTCTCCAATTTGAAGTTCGGGATACCATACATCAGCAAACCACCGAGTCGGTCAGACTTCTCAAAGACCGTGACGGTATGTCCTAGACGAGCTAACTGCTGGGCTGCAGAAAGACCGGCAGGTCCAGAACCGATGACCGCAACCTTCTTTCCCGTTCTTACCGGAGCTATCTGTGGGGTGATCCATCCCATCTCCCAACCATGTTCGGCTATCTTCAGCTCGATATGCTGACAGGTCGTAGGCTCATCATTGATCGATAAGGTGCAAGCTGCCTCACAAAGGGCGGGACAGATACGTCCAGTGATCTCCGGGAAGTTATTGGTGGACTGGAGAAGCTCGAGAGCCTCCTCCCAGTTGTCATGATAGAGTGCATCTGAATAATCAGGTACTCTATTGCCTACGGGACATCCGTACATATGGCAGAACGGAACACCGCAATCCATACATCTATTAGCTTGATCCTTGATACTCTCATCTGAGAGATCTACCTGTACTGACTCAAAATCCTGTATTCGCTCTTCCACAGGACGATATGATGGTGTTTCTCTGTCAAATTTCATAAATCCATTATGTTTAGACATCATAGACCTCCTCTGTTACTGACAGGGTCTCATCATCTCTGTCTTCATTCATCTTCATTCGCTCTAATACCTTTCGGTAATCTACAGGGACGACTTTGACGAACAGCGGAAGCTGTGCTTCCCAATTCTCAATGATCATCTGAGCTACCCTACTTCCGGTCAGATCAAAATGTTTCTGTATGAGTGTCTTGAGAATATGTTTATCCTCTTTACTCCATACTCCTTCTAGTTCAACCATATCAAGGTTACAGCGAGTATCAAAGAGCTCCGAAGGGTCATATACATAAGCGATACCACCGCTCATACCTGCAGCGAAGTTCTTACCGGTAGCTCCAATAACAACTATGGTACCTCCTGTCATATATTCACATCCATGGTCACCAACACCCTCTACGACAGCTGTGGCACCACTGTTCCTTACGGCAAATCGCTCACCGACCATGCCGTTGATGTATATCTCACCGCCAGTTGCTCCATAGAGTACTACGTTACCACTGATGATGTTCCTCTCGGGCTTGAACCTGGAGCCTTCAGTCGGTGTAAGGATGATCTTACCGCCACTTAGCCCTTTACCCATATAGTCATTCACATCACCTTTTAGGTTCAATGTGATACCAGGTGCAAGAAAGGCACCAAAGCTCTGTCCTGCAGAACCTTTCAGGTTGATCGTAAGTGTATCATCAGGGAGGCCTTCAGCACCGAACTGCTGTACGAGCTTACCACTGATAGCAGATCCAACGGTACGATGGATGTTCCTGATAGGGAAATCGAGGGTCTGTGGGGTAGGATCCTTCCAGAAAACCTTCAAACTCTTCTCGATCGCAAGATCGAGGTCAGTCGGTTCGTTCTCAATGACCTTACCGGTGAAATGAAGATCTGGATTCCTTTCCAGGTGTCCAGCATTCAGGATCTTCTCGAGGTTCACATGGTTTGCCTTCCATTTATGGATAGCAGGTTGAAAATCAAGC
>CAZLZY010000013.1:0-16136 GCA_964564075.1 uncultured Spirochaetales bacterium | reverse complement strand
CGATTTTCATATGATTAACCATTCTTCCTTGCGAATTCTGTCATGAAATCTACAAGAGCTGCTACATCTTCTTCAGGTAGAGAATTATAGATCGATGCTCGACATCCACCTACACTTCTGTGTCCCTTGAGACCTAGCATTCCTAGCTCTCCAGCTTCTTTGAGGAACTTCTTCTCTAAGGTTTCCTCTTTCAATCTGAATACAACGTTCATCTTTGATCGGTAGTTAGCATCTACTGGTGAGTAGAACATATCACTCAGACCATCGATAGCGCCATAGAGGAGACCAGCTTTCCTAGAAGCTCTTGCAGCCATACCAGCAGCTCCGCCATTAGCTTTGATCCATTCAAGAACCAGTTTCACACCCCAGATCGAGAATACTGGAGGAGTATTATAAAGACCATCTTTTGGTGCATGGGTGTTGTAATTCAAGTAAGCTGTAAGATTCTTAGGAGATCTTTCGAGCATATCATCTCGAAGGATGATGAATGTCGCTCCAGCAGGTCCAAGATTCTTCTGTACACCACCATAGATCATAGCGAACTTATCAACAGGAACAGGTCTAGAGAGAATATCACTAGACATGTCAGCGATGAGAGGAGTATCTCCAGTCTCTGGCCAATCCTGCCATCCGATTCCACCGATAGTCTCATTCGAACAGAGATATAGGTAGGCAGAATCATCACTTGGTTTCACTGTCTTAGGATCTGGGAGTGTAGAATAGTTTGATTCTTTCCCATCAAAGTAGACATTGACGTTTCCAAGTTTCTGAGCATCTTCAGTAGCTTTGTTAGACCAAGTACCGCTCTTACAGTAATCAGCGACCTGTCCAGCTCCTAAGAAGTTCATAGGGATCATGGAGAACTGTAAGGTTGCTCCTCCTCCCAAGAAGAATACAGAGTAGTTCTCAGGGATCCCGAGAAGTTCTCTAAAAAGATCAAGACATTCATGATACATGGTATCGAAGGCTGGGCCTCTATGGCTTGCTTCGATCATTGAGAAACCATTTTCTTTATAATCACCCATCTGGTTCTCTATTTCAGCTAGAACATCCAAAGGTAATACCGATGGACCTGCAAAAAAGTTTAGTTTTCTATTACTCATAGTTTTCCTCCATCCACTGCACCTTTGATGATACCGAAGGCTTCATCACCGATTCGCAGTAGGTTCTCGTTACTACTTGCCCCGATATGAGGGGTCATAGTCACATGTGGTGCTTTAAGGATAGGATAATCCTCTGATGGTGGGTCTGAAGGCCATACGTCAGTCGCATACCAGCTGATCCTTCCATCTTTCAATGCTGCTACCATCGCATCAGCATCAACACATGGACCTCGTCCGGTATTGATGACAACTGGATTCTTCTTACATACATTGATCATATCTTCTCCAAAGATACCTTTTGTCTCTGGTGTCAGAGGAAGGTGGAGTGAGATATAGTCTGCATCAGCTACTGCCTCAGCAAGAGATGGTTTCATCTCTGCGACAGGACTCTCTGATACATATTTATCATAGGCAACGACTTTCATACCGAAAGCTGCCGCTCTTTCTGCTACTTTTGAAGCAATATTCCCTATACCACCAAGACAGAGCGTCTTACCGTAGAGTTCTGTTCTCTTCAATGATTTTTTCAACCAGTTACCTTCAGCCATACCATTATGACCAGCAATAACATGGTTAGGAACTGAGATCATCAACGCGAATGCTAATTCAGCAACTGCGATAGATGAAGCTTTTGGTGTATTATGCACAAGAATACCTTTACTCTCTGCATGTGCTTTATCGATATTATCGATCCCCACACCACCTCTGATGATCAATTTAAGATTCTTTGCAGAATCTATATATTCTTTAGTACATTTAGTCTTACTTCGTACAAGTACGACATCGGCTTGTGCAAGACGTGAAGTGTCAGTAGTCACTTCACCAAACACCTGCAATTTTTCTTGTAATGACGCATCAAAAGCGTCTGAAATTAGGATTAGCATCTATTTAGCTCCTCTAAACTGTTAGAATCTACCTTATTGTATCGCTTAACTGAGCTAATGTCAAATATTTATAGCCTAAATTACTGTATTACTAATGACTACCTAGTCAGACATGTTCATAAAAAAAAGGATGAAATCGTTATGATCTCATCCTCTCTATCGGCTATTAACTAACCGGGAAACCTCAGGGTATGAAAAACTATTTTAGTAGCTCTTCATTGCTTTAAGTTTTCTCAGCTTCTTCATTTGTTTTCTCTGAAGAGCTTTCTTCTTTCTATTATTGATCGTTGAAGGTTTCTCGAAATATTCTCGTTTCTTCCACTCTCTAATAATTCCCTCTTTCTCAACCATTCGTTTGAATCGTTTTAGAGACTTCTCCAGAGGTTCGTTTTCGTCAACTTTTACGAAAGCTATAGTAATCACCCCCTTCCCCTTATGGGAAATACTACTGAAGTACTATCACTGAAAATCAGATATTTGTCAACAGCTCTGTTGCATCTCTAGCAATATCAAGTACAGTTAATTGCAGAGACTCCATATTCTTATAGTAATTCCTACCGAAACGGAATACGAGGTCGACTTGATCCCCTAAGGAGAAATCAGTATTCACTCTGTCACCTGCTCTCCAGAAGATCGCAGGCCATTTATGTTTACCATAACTGATGAGCATCTTCACATGCTTCTGTTCACCGTTCCCAAGCAGGCTCATCTCTTCGATCTTCGCTTTCTTCAACATGAACTGCAATGGAGAATGATCGACCCCATAGGGTTCGAACCGTTCTACCACTTTTATCAGGTCCGGTGTCATATATTTCACTGGTAGTTCAGCATCTATATAATAGGTAGCCTCTACTACCGTTGAATCAAGGTCACTAGCCGCTTCATCGACTCTGATCATGAACTCATCAAGATTGCTTTCTATAAGACTGAAACCACCTGCACACTGATGACCACCATGATCAAGGAGAAGATCATCGAACAGATTAAGGAAGTTCTTTATATGCATTGATTTATCACTACGCATAGAGCCGACAAGATTGCCCTCTAACTTTGCAATTATCATTGCTGGCACTTTATACAAGTTCATCAGACGAGCTGCCATGATCCCAGTGATCCCTCTACTCATCTTCTTGTCAAAGACGATGACTATCTTATGTTCATGCTCTTCAAAACTCTTCTTCGCCTTGGGAAGGATCCTGTTCCAGGCCTCATCTCCCATCTTCTTTCGTCGTTTGTTGAGCTGAACAAGTTCTGTAGCCAGCCTCTCCTGCTCTTCCCGTTCTGTGCTGATTAACATCTTCACAGCTATATCAGGCACTCCAAGTCGTCCTGCTGCATTGAAGATCGGAGAGATCTGCCATCCGATATTTACGGTAGATATCCTCTTTCCTGCAAGATTTAGCATATACAAGAAGGTATTGAGAGAGCTTCTGTTCCCTCGTGCGACAGCTTCTAATCCCTTCTTCACCAATATCCTATTCTCACCTTTCATCGGCATCAGATCCGCAACGGTTCCGATAGCGACAAGATCGAGCTTATCTTCATACTCGCTCGATATACCCGGATGTAGTTTTAAGATATAGGAGTTGAAGAGTCTTACGAGAGCATCTATCTCACCTAGCCCATTTTGACTATAACGGAGAGCTTTACTCTTCTGCTGTAGTCGTACAAGACTCTTTCCTTTGATTGCAGGAAAGAGTTCATATACCTGTGGTGCGATATCCATCAGATGAATATCGACCTTGCTACCGAAAGCATGCTGTAGCATCCTCTTCTCTAATGGTTCATCAAACACGAGGATCTGTTTCCCGATAAGGAAATCAAACAATCTTGACTGTTCTGGCATAAGAACACCAGAGACGACCTCTTCAGTGATCCGATCTATCTCTACGAGATTCTCTAATTTTATCGCATCGATGATCGTAGTCTGATTGCCTGGATGAGAGTGAAGGAGGATAACCTCCTCTTTATAGAAGTTCGTCTTGCTGAACTCTAATGCCCAGACAAACTTCGCGACTACCCCGCAGCCTGCAAGATCAGGGAAGGGATAGCCACTACCCTCCATCTTTGGGTCTATGATAGCGATAGCTCCTGGAAGTCTATCTCCCGGTATATGATGATCCATGATGATCGAATCGATCGAGTTCTGTGTTGCGAAGGCAACCTCTTCGGTCGAAGATATCCCGCAGTCAACGGTGATAAGCAGTGTGACATCATCTTCAATGAGCTTCTTCACACCGTTCATCGTAAGACCGTAGGGCTCATCCTCCATGGGGAGCTTCCAATCAACATCGATCCCTATGGTTTTTAAGGCTTCAAAGAGTAATACCGTAGATGTCATCCCATCTACATCTCTATCCCCGAAGATACGGACCTTCTCCCCATCTGTCTTTGCCTCAAGGATCCTGTCTACTGCGATCTCCATATCCTCGAAGAGAAACGGATTATGGAGATATGATACATCATCTTCTAAATAGAACTTTAACTGATCTTGAGCTACTTCTCTTCGTTCAAGAATAGAGGCTGTGAGCAGATCAATCTGGAACTGATCATGCACCAACCTGACCTTTGCTAGGTCAATCGGACGTTTTTCCCATTTCATTTGTGCAACCTTATCGATCGCAGCTTCTCATAACGAGATCCGCTGCGTTCCAGATGAGACCGATATAATACGATCTCTTCAGGAATGAATGTAATATCTATTAAAGGCCCCAAAGATCTTACGAGCTTGCCGCGATCGATAGAAGTCCCTTTCCTTACCCGTGCCAATGTCAGATGAGGGATAGGCTTTCCCATCCTCCCCGTAATCTTCAAACTTGATCTTAAGTCTCTCGATATACGGATGATCTCATCTCTACCCTCAGTGACCGGAGTCACAATAGTCCTAGGCACCGCACCTGAGGGAAAGGTGAGGATGCCTGTGCAGCTGATCCTTCTTGGAGAGCTGTGCTGCAATGTCTGATCGAATCGTTCAAACAGATCTATAAGATCCTGTTCGGTTCGTTCTCCGAGAAAAGCAAGTGTGAGATGATACTGTGTCGAAGGGACACAAGAGATACCATGGTGGTCTATTACAGGTATGACAATACCTTGCAGAGACTTCCCCAATGTATGAGGGACTGGCATCCCTATGAACAATCTCATAGCATACCACTTTTTAATGTTTTTAAATACCCATCAGTCAGACTGTCCATATACTGTAGCAGCGTATTCTTCAGCTGCTGAGTCTGATCACTATGCAGCTTCACTTTGACTGCTTTTTCGAGTGGTAGCTTCTCAGTATACGATAGATATCGTCTCTGAACAAACCCTATTCTCATAGAATCGTTCTGTGCAGGATAACACCTCCCGCACCACAGTCCATGTTCTTTAACATGTATCCAGCTCATATCATCACCAAAAGTCTCACCGCAGGAGGCACACTCCTGAAGATCAGGTCGTAGGCCAAACATATTCAGAAGTCGCCAGCAGCCCTGTATCAGAAGATACTCATGATCGATATCCTGTTCCTGAAGGTCAAGCAATGCTGTCACTAACTCATAGACTAGAAGATTATCGCCACCGCTACTGTGGGTCTTCAAGACGACCTCAGCGAAGAAAGATGCTGTATAGAGTTTTACGATATCCTTCTGAAGATACTCTCTGAATGCAATGGGACGAACATCCTCTATCTTATACTGATCCTTCATCGGATTATGGTATAAGAAGAATCTACCAGATATGAAAGGACTCACAAGCCCTGAGAGCTTACCGGTACCTTTTCTTGAACCAAAGGCAGCTGCCCGTACGATCCCAAGTTCAGGAGAGAACAGGACTATGATCCTATGAGTATCTCCCATCCTCGTACTCTTGAGGATGAGGGCATCACTCTGAATATGTCTATTCATTGATACTTAAGCATCAACTCTTAGGTGTGAGAACTCTTTCACTACTGCTTCAAGAAGAGTTGCAGCCTTCTGTACCACAGCGATACATCCTGCTTCTTCATCATGATAGAGATCTTTGAGGGCAAGACAGTTAGTCGTACTATGAGTACTCTCGAACTGCTCCATATAGGCAGCTCCGATCACCTTTATATTCCCGTCCCCTTCATGGGCACGTTCTTTGACGAATAGGTACCCTAGAGCCATCATTGCCCCAGAGACTGCTCCACAGACATTTCCAGTACTCATACCACCACCAAAGGCTGCGGCTATTCTCAAGGTCTCGGTATCGAGTCCCATCTCATAGAAGTCATTCGCAGCACATATCACAGCTTCAGCACAGTTATAATCCTTATCACGATAGTAATATTCGGCTATCTCAACCAATGTCTTTGTATCTTTCATATTCATATCCTTAAAATTAATTATTCATCCGATAATAGTCAATCTACTTCAATGCCTCTTCTACAGCTTTCAGGATCACTAGAGAACTATAGGTTGCACCAGATATCGTATCTACCTGAAGGGACTGCGATCTGACTATCTCCTCGGTGATACGCTCAGCATCAGCCCCCTGTCCGTTCTTATGCTCTATCAGATCGATCTTTGTCAATAGATGATCAGTCATATAGACATCCAGGACCACAGATATCGCTATATTC
Source organism: uncultured Spirochaetales bacterium (assembly GCA_964564075.1). Classification (GTDB taxonomy): domain Bacteria; phylum Spirochaetota; class Spirochaetia; order CAKZLE01; family CAKZLE01; genus CAKZLE01. Next base: position 9,564 of record CAZLZY010000013.1, on the reverse strand, counting down.
CCATATTCACCTCGATATACACCATCAGCAATACTATTCAAGTCTGGCATAGATAACCCCATCTCAGTAAGAGATTCAAGCTCTTCTTCGATAGATGAGATGCTACGGGGAAGGATCAGAGCTGTAGAGAGCCCTAGTACAAGGAATATCACCATAAATATCAGTAAGATCTTACCTCGTCTTCTCATACCTCGCCTAGCCCTTCATTGAAGCAATACGTTTCCTGATCTTGATCATCTTCCTAAGGCTCTTCTTGGTTTTACTCATCTTCTTAGCGCCCTTTTGAGAGCTATCAGATGTTAACTTCTTAAAACGTTCCTTATCAGCATCGATCCGTTTGATGAGTATCACATCAAGTTGGTCGAGTGATTCTATCCGTCTCTGAAGAGTCTTCGCAGTTCCTGCCATCTTTCCTTTTGGATCCTTCTTCGTGAGAGACTTCACTCGTCTAGCTCCTGAGCTCTTTTTCCAGATCGCGAGCTGTACTCTCCCTGAGAGTGAGAAACGCCAAAGACAGGAGAGAATGAACAGTAAGAATAGCGCTAGGACTATTAACGTATTCCTAAGATCCCAGAACTCTCGTTTCCCATAGGACCTGAAGCCTTTGGTAAAGAGCTCATCCAAGGACCCACTCTCTGCGATAAGAGCATCGTAGAGAGCTACTGAGACGGTAAACTCTTTTAGCTTACCGGTATCCGTATCAAGCTGGAGCACCGTAGCGTCTCCCTCTTTAACCGTGATATCCCAAGAGAAGGAGCCAGATCTGATCGTATGATCACCATAGGTTATAGTCATAGCCTTTGGTGCAATATCGGGTCTGCTATCAATTGAGAAGACGACGTCCTTGGACTTTCCAGTGACTAGCAGTATCCCTGATCTTGGTGATGCTGAGACTTTCTGGACCTGAGGGCTATAGAGTGTCGAGGCCTCTGTCAAAGCAAGGACTACCTCAACTTGTTCACCCTGAACGATCTTCACGGGTTGATCTATCCGCTGATACCCCTCAATGTAGGCCTGAAGACGATGGATTCCAACAGGAAGCCATACCGTCATCCCCTGTACGAAGGGCACCGGTTGCTGATCTACTCTCAGATCCCATTCAAGAGATGGATCCTCACTGATGATCTGAAGAACCCCATCAGCATAGGCAGTGACAGTCAATAAGAAAAGTAGAACTATAAGAAGAGGTTTACGTAGGATACTCATGCATCCTATTTTATATCTAACAGAGTATGTTCACAACTAGTTTTTATGATAATAGTCTCACAAAACAGCTTGACTACAATACTAAAAGAATCCATAACAGCTAGAGGAGGCTATCATGGAAAAGAAGTTACATATCATTGCAGCTGGTGGTACATTCGATAAGCAGTATGACGAGTTGAAGGGCGAACTGACCTTCAAAGACTCCCACCTACCTGAGATCATGAAGATAGTACGTTGTACGGTCCCCTATGAACTGACCTTCCTTCCACTGAAAGATAGCCTCAATATGGATGATGACGATCGAGAAGCACTCCTTGAAGCATGCAGGACGAGTGAATATGATCTGATCATCATCATTCACGGAACAGATACCATGGAGAATACTGCACAGGTGATCGGTAGGGCCACCCTTCCAAAGACAGTCATCCTCACCGGTGCGATGGTCCCCTACAGTGTCTCTGGATCAGATGCTATCTTCAACCTCGGTACAGCGATCAGTTATGTACAGGCACAAAGAACCGGCACCTATATCAGTATGAACGGAAGATGTTTCCCTTGGGATGATGTGAAAAAGAATCGGACTAAGGGTATTTTTGAATATCTGAGATAGCCGCTGATAGGGATTGAAACATATCCTACAATTTTGTAGGATATGTTATGAACAATGCAAATGGGCTGCAAGTATTATATGAAATCAGTAAGATCCTTGATGAGACTGAAGACTTCAAGAAGATATTAACCCCCATCCTCAATTCGATCGCACAACATTCACCGGTCATTCGAGGATCGATAACGCTCCTCAATAGAGATACAGACAAGATCGTGATCGAATCTGCTTATGGTCTGACCGAATCGCAAAAGCGGAAAGGGCGTTATCGTATAGGTGAAGGTATCACCGGACAAGTCGTTCAGTCAGGGCAACCCCTCGTCATCGAAGATATTGCAAAGAATGAGAGCTATATCAACAAGACAGGTGCTGAGACCAAAGCTATCAAGGAAAACCGACTCGTCTCCTTCATCTGTGTACCGATCATCAGTGATATAGAGACTGTCGGCACCTTGAACATCTCTATCGTGAATCTCAGTAGTGATGAACTCAATGATTATTTCAAGCTGTTATCAGTGATTACCTCTATGATCGCTAGAGCTGCGAAAGTCAGGCAGGAACTCAGAGAAGAGAAGGAACGACTCGTTGCAGAGAATGACAGACTCAAACGAGAGCTGAAAGAACGGTATCAACCAGCGAATATCATCGGTAAGTCACAGAGTATGCAGGAGGTCTTCGATCTGATCTCTCATGTTAGTACTAGTGAGGCGACCGTCCTCATCAGAGGCGAGAGCGGTACCGGAAAAGAACTCGTAGCCCACGAGATCCATTATAACTCCTTAAGAGCAGGTATGCCCTTCATCAAGGTAAACTGTGCTGCCCTACCTGAGAGCATCATCGAGAGTGAACTCTTCGGTCATGAGAAAGGAGCCTTCACGGGTGCTCATACATTACGAAAAGGACGATTCGAGCTTGCAGACAAAGGCACCCTCTTTCTTGACGAGATAGGGGAACTATCCCCTCAGATGCAGGTCAAACTCCTTCGAGCACTTCAAGAACAGGAATTCGAGAGAGTCGGGGGAAGCAAGACCCTCCAAGTCAATGTACGGATCATTGCAGCGACGAACAGGAACTTAGAAGAGGAGATCGTGACAGGGACCTTCAGAGAGGACCTCTACTATAGACTCAATGTATTCCCCATACACATACCACCAGTACGTGAACGTAAGAGTGATATCATGCTCCTATGTGACCAATTCATCGAAAAATACAATAAGAAGAACCACCGGAAGATTAAACGTATCACGAGCTCAGCTATAGATCTACTCATGATGTACCATTGGCCGGGTAATGTACGAGAACTTGAGAATTGCATCGAACGTTCGGTCCTTATCAGTATGGATGATGTCATCCATGCCTACCATCTCCCCCCCTCTCTCCAATCAGCAGAATCATCGAATACCCAGTTCGATTCGACTCTTAAACATGCAGTCGAGGAGCTCGAGCGGGAATTGATCGCAGATTCACTTAAGAATGCTAGAGGGAACCGCGCAAAAGCTGCTCGAACCCTTGGTATTACTGAACGTATCATGGGATTGAGGATTGAGCGGTATCACATCAGTGCTGAACGCTACAAGAAACATTGAACATACCAAAAGGTATAGGGACTCCCTATACCTTTTTCTTTATATGACTTTTATTTTTCTATATTATATCACTTTATAAAATACCTAATCACTCCTGTCCTCACATTGGTACGTATTCTGTATCAGGATCGGAATAACGATTCTGGCACCAAAGCAATAGGATAAGAGATTTAAAAACCTACATTTTTGTGATACTAGCTATACAATAATTACATTAATGTAGGTTTTCCAACACAAAACAGTAGTACTCATGACTCTATAAATACCTATTGTACTACTACATAAGTAATTATAAAATTTGGCATGCATTTTGCAATATAATAACCAAACAAGAATACAAACATGCCAGGAGTATGCAATGTCAGAGTGTATAGATTTTACCAAAAAAACCCTACCAGAAATCTACGGAGTGAATTGCTTCAGCGATGTAGTGATGCATGAGAGACTTCCTGCAAAAATATATCAGGAATTGAAACTAGTCCAGAACGGAGAGAAGAAGCTCTCCGGCGAGGTAGCAGAAGTAGTAGCGAATGCTATGAAAGACTGGGCTTTAGAAAAAGGTGCTACACACTACACCCACTGGTTTCAGCCATTAACAGGATTGACTGCTGAGAAGCATGATTCCTTCATAAACCCAGGACCTGGAGGCACAGTCCTTCTTGAGTTCTCAGGAAAAGAGCTGATCCAGGGTGAACCTGATGCATCATCTTTCCCAAGTGGTGGACTTCGTGCAACCTTCGAAGCACGAGGCTACACGGCATGGGACACCTCATCACCAGCAGTCATAAAAGAGAACTTAGGGGTCAAGACATTGACGATCCCTACAGCTTTCATCTCCTATACTGGAGAAGCATTAGATAAGAAGGTACCATTACTCAGATCGATGGATGCGATAAACCTACAAGGTCTCCGAGTCTTACGAGCCTTAGGAAATAAGGTAAGTAAGAAGATCGTGATCAATGTAGGACCTGAACAGGAATACTTCTTGATAGATGAAGAGTTCTTTGATGAACGCCCGGATCTTCGTCTAACCGGTAGAACCGTATTCGGAACTATGAGTGCTAAGGGTCAGGAAATGGATGACCACTACTTCGGAGCTATCAAAGAGAGAGTTGGTGTATTCATGAAAGAACTCAACTTTGAACTCTGGAAGCTCGGAATATCAGCTAAGACCCAGCACAATGAGGTAGCTCCCAACCAGTTCGAGATCGCATCAGTATATGCATCAGCGAACAACTCTACCGATAGCAATCAGCTTACGATGGAAGTCATCAAGAATGTCGCAAAACGACATGGTCTTGTTGCCCTCCTCCATGAGAAACCTTTTGCAGGAGTGAATGGTTCTGGTAAGCATAATAACTGGTCCATCGGTACAGATGATGGACTTAACCTCCTACAACCCGGAAAGAGTCCTGAAGATAATGCACACTTCCTGCTTTTCTTGACATCGATCATCAAAGCAGTTGATACCTATGCACCGCTGTTGAGAATGTCTGCAGCTTGCGCTGGTAATGATCACCGTCTTGGTGGGAATGAAGCGCCCCCTGCGATCATCTCGATGTTCTTAGGTGATCAGCTCAAAGATATCCTCGATTCTATCGTTGATGGGAAAGAGCTCAAGAAGAGAGATGGCCAACGAGTAAGAGTCGGCGTAACCACGATACCTAACTTCCCTAAGGATGCTACAGACCGTAACCGAACTTCACCTTTCGCTTTTACCGGTAATAAGTTCGAGTTCAGGATGGTTGGCTCAAGCCAGTCCCTCTCAGGACCAAATACGATCCTCAACACCTGTGTGGCAGAGATCCTCGATGGGGTAGCTGACAGACTTGAAGGTACTGAAGATACTCTCACAGAGGTGAATACGATCATCAATGAGTTCTACAGTGAACACAGAAGAGTCGTATTCAACGGTAATGGTTATTCTGATGAATGGGCAGCTGAAGCTAAGAAGAGGGAACTTCCAAACCTCAAGAATACCGTTGAAGCGGTAAAGATCCTCACAGAAGAAGAGTATGTGAGAGTATTTGCTAAACATAACGTATTGTCACCTGCTGAGATGGAATCTCGATTAGAGATCAATCTAGAGACCTACAGCAAGCAGATCAATATTGAGGCTGGTGTCATGGTCGAGATGGCTAAGAGACTTATCGTCCCTGCAGCAACTCGATATATGCAGGAGATACTTGATTCAGTCGCAAGTCAGGCTTTATTGGGATTAGATCCTTTAGCGCAGAAAGATATGATCTTTCAGTTATCAAAGAATATCAACGCTACCATCGTGGCAGCAGATACCTTATACGCGGTGATGAACACTGCACTCGAAATTGAAGATGATGTAGCAGCTCAGGCTGATGCATACTTTGCAATAGTCGTTCCTGCGATGGAAGGATTGAGAACATATGGGGATGCACTTGAGAAGATCACCGATAAAGCCCACTGGCCGTATCCATCATATGAAGACATGCTATTCCGACTCTAAGGGTTAGAGTCTGGACATATCATTCATATGAATCGTGAGACCGTCATCTTTGACGGTCTCCTCTTTGTCTGTGGCGGTCGGTCATACTAGTGAAATGAGAATATCATTTCAACAGTACGATCATAGCCTCATACCCTGCTAGTCTATCAAACTGTTCATACCTCACATCACTCTTCTGTAGCAATATCCTATCCCATTGGCCGTACAGGATCTCATCTGGATCGATCTTTCTGGCATATCTATTGAAGTTGAGTATACAGAGTATCCTTTGGTCATTATTGTCATATCTAAAGAAACAGATGATATCCTTTTCAGGAACATCTAAGAATCGTATCTCACCTGCATAGAGAGTCCGGTAATGCTTCCGTAAATCGATAAGTTCCTGATACCAGGAAAGAAGTGAATCAGGATCATCTCTTTGCACTTCTACGGTATGCCCCGGCCCTTGAGCAGTATCAACTGGCAACCAGGTGACATCATGATCTGAGAAACCAAGATTCTTCGAGGTATCCCACTGCATCGGTAATCTGTCAGGGTCTCGTCCCCAATAGAAAGGCCAATAGAGGAGTCCCGGAGGATCTACCATCTTGTTGTGTGCAACGAGCTTATGACGCATCCCAATCTCCTCACCATAATAGATGAAAGGGGTCCCTTTCTGCATTAAAAAGAATAATGCTGCGATCTTCGCTCGTTCATCATGATTCCCGAATCGTGAATAGGCTCTCTTCTGATCATGATTTGACATGACCCATGAAGGCCAACGATCCTCAGTAACCGCACCATACCAGCGTAGGGCTCTCTTCTTGAACTCCTGGGCATCCCATACCGTCCAGATAAAAGAAAAATCGAATGTCAGATGAAGTTGGTCATCTCCGAGATAGGAGGCTGCTATATCCGGCTCTCCGGGTTGTTCGACACCTATCTCTCCAACCATCATCTTCCCTGGATAAGAATCAATGAGCTTGCGAAAGTCTCTTATCTTATCGTGGGACTCCGACTGGTTCCTATCATACAGATGCCTCTGCATATCATAGGGACGTATCGAGGCTCCAACAGTAAATGGGTTATTCTTTAATTCAATATCTTTGATGATATGATTGATCACATCTAACCTGAATCCATCTACTCCAAGATCCAACCAATAGGCTACATCCGAGAATAGATCTTCGACGACTTTTGGATTCCGCCAGTTAAGATCCGGCTGTTCAGCCTTGAAGGAGTGCATATAATACTGGCCAGTCTTCTCATCGAACTCCCACGCACTTCCGCCGAAGACTCCCTTCCAGTTGTTCGGTGAACGACCCAGTTTAGGATCTTCCCAGAGATAGTAATCTCGATAGGGGGAGTCTCTAGAGCAGCGGCTCTCTATGAACCATCGATGCTCATCTGAGGTGTGGTTGAGGACCATATCCATGATGATCCTTATACCCTTCTCATGAGCCTTGTTTATAAGTTCTTTCACATCTTCTAGGGTACCGAAATCAGGATCGATCTCTCGATAGTCGCTGATATCATACCCGAAGTCTACCATGGGAGACTTATATATAGGAGATATCCAAATGGCATCGATCCCAAGACCTTCAAGATAATCTAATCTCGAGATGATCCCCTGGATATCACCAATACCATCATTATTCGAATCTTGGAAGCTTCGCGGATAGATCTGATAGATCACCCCATGTTTCCACCATACCCATTTTTCACTCATGATCTTTACCTTACTTTTTATATTAACTCTATTATACGTTAAAAAATAGAATATACTACCATCTTTTTTGCACAAACTGGGATTCATGTTTCCTTTTGCTGATAATATTTGTAAGTTATTGATGAATCTAGAGATTGCCGGAGGTACCTATGAAACGTAAGATCGTCTTCTTTGATGCAAAACCCTATGACATTGAGTCATTTGAATCTCACCTAGATCCAAAAGAGTTCTCTCTCTCGTTCGTCAGCGACCGATTGAGTGAACATACTGCATCCATGATGTATGGTGCAGATGCCATATCTCTTTTCGTGAACGACCAGGTCACCGAAGAGATCGCAGAGCTCATTGACTCCTATAATATCAAATTGATAGCACTTCGATGTGCAGGGTATAACAATATAGATCTGAAAGCAGTCTATGCCCGTAAGATCCATGTAGTACGAGTTCCCGCCTACTCTCCCTATGCAGTAGCCGAACATGCTACGGCATTGTTGATGGCGCTGAATAGAAAGACCCATAAGGCATATAACAGAACTCGTGAGAGTAATTTCAATATCTCAGGACTCACAGGTTTCGATCTCCATGGTAAGACCATCGGGGTCATCGGAGCAGGTAAGATCGGCAGGGTCATGGTAGCAATCATGAAGGGATTCGGGACTCAAGTACTCATCCATGATCGTTATGAGGACCCTGAACTAGCTTCAGATCCACAGATCACCTTCACAGACCTTGATACCCTCTATAGTTCTTCAGATATCATCTCCCTACACTGTCCCCTCACTGATGGTACCCATCACCTCATCGATGAGAGATCTCTCTCACTCATGAAGGATGGAGTCATACTCATCAATACGAGTAGAGGACAACTGATCAAGACAAGTGCTCTTGTCGAGGGACTCAAGACGGGCAAGATCGGAGGTGCTGGCCTAGATGTGTATGAGGAGGAGAGTGAATACTTCTTCCATGACTACTCATTGTCACATATCGATGATGATAATCTTGCAAGACTACTCTCGTTCAACAATGTTCTGATAACCTCTCATCAAGCATTCCTGACACACGAGGCACTGACAAATATCGCTGAGACGACCTATGAGAATCTCCGAGCATATTTTAATGAGAGACCATTAGCTAACGAGGTGTGTTACCGATGTGATACGACTTGTGTGAAAGAGACCACAGGAAGGTGTTTCTAGCCCTTCTTTATCAGAAGGAAGAGCTCTCTTACGGCATCCGGGACAGGCAGAGGCCTGCCGGTCGTAAGATTGATATGCCCCACTTTCGCCTCCTGAACTGCAAGGATAGTCTCCCCTCTCTTGATCGTCTGTTCGATCAGCATAGAGAATCTACCACATTTGAGTACCTGAGATTCTATCATGAGCAAATCATCAAGGACTGCAGGTAGCACATAGTCGATCGATAAGGAGCTGACCACGAATGCCTGCTGCTGCTCTTTGAGAGCCTCGGACTGTTCGATACCAAGGGTACGAAGTAGTTCTGTCCTTGCATGCTCGGTAAAATCAAGATATCTACTATGATAGACGATCCCGCCTGCATCAGTATCACTATAATAGACCCTCTGCCCATAGTAGCAGATGTTAGCAGAGATCTTAGCAATACCTAGGCAGGAGTCATCCATCTTTTGTCCCTCTTGATTATATCGTCTTGAATTCGAAATCTAATGTTGCGAAGAGATCTTCAATCGTCTCTGCTCGTCTGATCAGCTCTACTGAATCATCGGCTTTGAGCAGGAGCTCTGCTGATCTGAGTTTCCCATTGTAATTGAAGCCCATAGCATGACCATGTGCACCAGTATCATGGATCACCACGATATCATCAACATCTATTTTGGGAAGTTTCCTATCGATAGCGAACTTATCATTATTCTCACATAATGAGCCAGTCACATCATAGACCTCAGAATTTTGTTCATCCTCTTTTCCAAGGACCGTTATATGATGGTATGCTCCATAGA